>DAHZDR010000227.1 GCA_027403435.1 Deltaproteobacteria bacterium | reverse complement strand
CCCGCGGCGTATAAGTACAATTCCGTCCGCGCCCAACGGTATCCCGGCGCGCGCGCCACGCTTGATCGGCGCGGGAATTCGGTTAGGCTCTCGATTCGTCATGAACGCGCCGTTGATCAGCGAAGTTTTGCCGGATTTTCTCGAGGAAGTCGTCCATCTGCTGCGCAGCGGCGGCGCCGATCCGCTCGAGGCCCAATTGCGCGCGCTCAGAATCGAGTCGATGTGCGATTGCGGCGACGAAAACTGCGCCAGCTTCGCCACCGCCGCCGTGGTCAAGGTCGCCGACGTGGTCGAGCTGCAGGCGCTCGAGGGCCATCTGATAATCGACCTCAACGCCGAACAAAAAATCTGCTTTATCGAGGTGCTCGGCCGTCCCGACGTGCGCTATCTGCTCGACGAATACCAGGCTTCGCTGAAATAACGCCGACGCGCCGAACGCCAATCGCCACGCGCCGCGGGGTCGCCTTATCCGCTGGCGCGGGCGGCGCGCGGCTGGCGCAGAGCCAGCACGAAATTCACAGTCTCTTCGGCCACCCGCGCCTTTTCGCTGTCAACCGTGATTACGTGATAGCTCTCGTCGAGCGTGACGGCGCGCTTTTCCGCGCCGCCCAGCCGGCTCATCACGAAGTCCATGTTGAGATCGTAAGGGCAGGTATGGTCCCGGCGGCTATGGATCACCAGCGTCGGCTGGACCACTTCGGCCAGCCGCGGCCGGATGAGATCGGATAATTCAATCAGGCTGACCGCCGCGCCCAGCGGCATCAGGCGGGTGCCCGGATGAAGCTCGCGGGCGGCGGCGTCATGGATATCCGAGCCGGCCGACTTGCGAAAATAGATCCGATCGCCAAAAGCCCGCGCCGGGCGTATCAGCCTAAGCGCCAGCCGCGTTGAAGCCGGGAGAAAAAAAGCCGGCGCCAGCATCACCAGTCCGGCGACCGCCGCGCGCTGATCGGCGGCCAGCCGGACGGCCAGCAGCGACCCCATCGAAAGCCCGATTACGACGTTCGGATCGCCGAAGGCAAGCAACCGCTCGAAGCCTTCGACCACGCTTTCGTACCATTGCGGATGCGCCGTCGCGCCCAATTCCTCGGGCGTCCCGGCATGGCCGGCCAGGCGCACGCCGAGCACCCGCACGCCGGCCGCCGCCAGCCGTTCGCCCAGATAGCGCATCTCGAACGGCGTGCCGCTTAGCCCGTGAATCAGCAGGGCGCTGGCCCCCGCGCCGGGAAAGAAAAACTCGGAAGTGTCGGGAATCGGCTGGTGAGGTTCGTCTTCGCTTTGCGTCATAGATGATACATCCACCGCGCGGCCTAACTTGAACTCACGCCGATCAGTTCCGGATGAATGACGATTGCGGCGCGGGTTTTGAGCGCATTGACGAAGTTAAACCAGGCCCGGGCGCGGCGATGCTCGAGCATCTGTTTGGTAAAGGCCGGCCCCTGGGTTTTCCAGTCGGCATCGCTCGGCGTTGAACGGCTCACGACTTCGATTAAATAGCAATTGCCGTGGTTTTCCATCACCTTGCCGATTACGCCGGGCAGCCGCGGCTCCGCCAGCGCCGCGCTGATGAGGCCCGGCGCCGCGCCCACGCCGGGAATTTCGCGGCTGGAATTGGGAAAATCGCCGGTTGACGCGACCGTCAGATGGTTTTGGGCGGCCACTGCCGCGAACTCGGCGGGCGTCTTGATCGCCGTCAACAGCGAACTCGCCGCCTGCCGCGCCCGACGCTCGGCGATGACGCGGATAAGCGTCCGCCGCACGAGCTCCTTGATTTGCGCCAGCGGCGGTATATGCGCCGGCGCGCGCGCCGTCAGCTTCACCAGGTATGGCTCGGGCGCGTCGTTGAAGACGCGCACCTCGCCAGCTTTGAGCGCGAACGCCTTTTCGGTCAGCTGCGGAAAATCCGGCGCGCCGTCCAACGGCTCGCCGCGGGCGACAAAAGGCGTTGCGACCGCGCTGAGACCGCGCGCCTGCGCCAGCTCTGCGAGCTTATGGCCGGTGATCGCGGCGGTCAGGTCCTGCTCGACGTATTGCTTTGCCGTATCTACGCCCGACTTGCGTTTCAAATCCGCGATGATTGTCGGGCGCGCCTCCTCGGGCGTATCGACGTGGGCCGGCCGGTCCGCTTCGACTTCAATTATGTGGAAGCCATATTGGCTCTGGACGATTGCATATTCGCCCGGCTTGAGCGAAAACGCCGCGTCCTCGAACGGCTTGACCAGTTCGCCGCGGCCGAAATAGCCAATCTCGCCGCCGCGATCCCGGCTCCCCGGGTCATCCGAAAATTGCTTGGCGAGCGCGCCGAAAGAGGCGCCTGATTTGAGTTTTTTCAAGATATCTTCGGCTTTGGCGCGCGCCGCCGACTTTTGCGCGGCGTTCGCGTCGGGCGCCAGCGCGATCAGGATATGCCGCGCGCGCACCTGCGCCGGATGGGCGAAGAGCGTCTTGACGTTCTGATCATAAAACTGCTGGATTTCCGCCTCCGACGGGGCGTACGCGCCGGCCATCGCGTCGGGGTTGTAGCGGATAAAAGTCAGCTTGACCCGTTCGGGTTCGCGAAACGCCGCCTGGTTGTCCTGATAGAATTTGGAGATTTCCTGGTCGGTCGGGTTGATACCGGCGGTGAAGTTGGCGTACGGAACTTCGATATAGGAAAGGTTGGTGCGTCCGGCGAAAAGATTGAACGACTGGCGCGCCTCGGCTTCGCTCACCTGAACGCTGTTGGAGACCATCGCGCGCAGCTCCTCCGAGAGCATCGAGTCGCGCGTCTGACGTTCGTAGGTGGCCGGCAAAAGGTCGTTGTCGCGCAAAATCGCCCGGTAACGATTCACGTCGAAATGGCCGTCGGTCTGGAAGGCGGATTGCGACGAAATCGCCCGCGCCAGCGCATCGTCGTCGATCGACAACCCCAGCCGCCGCGCTTCGTTCAGAATCAGGGCCTGTTCGATCAACTGCTCGACCGCGGTCTGCCGCAAATTCATCGCCCGCAGTACGCTCCGCGCGTTCTGGCCGTAGATGTTGGCGATCATGTTGCGCAGGCTGTGGGTCTCGCGATCGATGTCTTCAGGCAGGATCTGGCGGCAACCCGCGGACGACACCAGCGGCAGCGCGCCGCAGCCGACGGTGGCGACCGGCTTGGCGCGGGCGAAAAAACTGGTGACGCCGAAGAAAAAAATGAACACCGCCCCCAGCAGAATCAGGAAGATGCGGGTGCCGAGGGTGTAGGAATGGGAACGAATCGATTCGAGCATGCTGGACCAATCATAGTTTAGACGATTTCATGCGCGCAATTAGGCATGCTGGCTTGCGCCCACGCGCGAATCCGGTTAACTTCAGATACGGTTGGGAAGAGATTCGCGGCGGCGCGTTGTTTGCTTGCGCTCAAGCGGCGGTGGCGATGGATTATGTGGGGTAGGCGGAGTTGCGGACCAGGGCCCGTTTCGGGCTGTCCAAGAGGCTAAATCCCGGTGGGCTTCAAATCGATTTTCGGATGGTTTTCCCATGATCTCGCGATCGATCTTGGGACGGCCAACACGCTGATTTACGTCAAGGGCGAGGGTATCGTTTGCAACGAGCCCTCGGTGGTCGCGGTGCAAAAGGACTCGCGCGGCGGCCGGCGGGTGCTGGCGATCGGGGCCGAAGCCAAGAAGATGCTGGGCCGCACGCCCGGCTCGATCGTGGCGATTCGGCCGCTCAAGGACGGCGTTATCGCCGACTTTGAGATCACCGAGAACATGCTCCGCCACTTTATTGAAAAGACCCACAACCGCAAATTCCTGGTGCGCCCGCGAATCGTGATTTGCGTGCCCTTCGGGATCACGGCGGTGGAAAAACGCGCGGTGCGCGAATCGGCGGAATTGGCCGGCGCCCACGAGGTTTACCTGATCGAAGAGCCGATGGCGGCGGCGATCGGCGCCGGCCTGCCGATTACCGAACCGGCCGGCAACATGATCGTCGATATCGGCGGCGGCACCACCGAAGTCGCGGTGATTTCGCTGGCCGGCGTGGTTTTTTCGCGCTCGGTCCGGGTCGCCGGCGACAAGATGGACGAAGCGATCATCCATCATATAAAGCGCAAATATAATCTCCTGATCGGCGAACGCACCGCCGAATTGATCAAGATCACGATCGGCTCGGCCTATCCCGGCAGCGAAATCCAGACCATGGAAATCAAAGGGCGCGACCTCGTCGCCGGCGTGCCCAAGATTATCGAAATCACCGACGAGGAAATTCGCGAGGCGCTGATGGAGCCGGTCCATCAGGTGGTTGAATCGGTGCGAATCGCGCTCGAGCGCACGCCGCCCGAACTCGCCGCGGACATCGTCGAAAGAGGCATCGTGCTGGCCGGAGGCGGCGCGCTGCTGCGCAACCTCGACGTCCTCCTGCGCGAAGAGACCGGCCTGCCCGTGACCGTCGCCGACGATCCGCTGACCGCGGTCGTGATGGGCGCCGGCAAGGTTCTGGACGAATTGTCGCTGCTGCGCGACGTGACGGTCGATTAGACCGCGGAGGATTGTGGCCGTCCATACTGGCTAACCCCGCCCTATCGCAATGGCCCGCTCGCTCAGAAGCTCGTTCCTGTGGCGCAACCGCGTATTGCTCACCGGAGGCGCCCTGTTGTTGCTCGCCATCAATATCTTCTTCACCGGCAATCGGCCCGGCGCGAGGGCCGAAAAACCCAGCCACGCGCTGCTCTGGGCGCTGCGGCCGCTGCAAAATTCCACGGCGGAACTGGCCGGCGATTCGAAAGGCTTTTTCCACGATTATCTCGACCTGGTGAACGTCCGCCAGGAAAACGACCAGCTCAAGCGCCAGATTGCGGAACTCCAGTCCGAGCATATCCAGATGATCGAATTGCGGGTTGAAAACCGCCATCTGAAAAATCTGCTCGAACTGCGTGAAGCGCTCGGCATGTCCGCCATCGCGGCGCGCGTAATCGGCGTTGACCCCAGCGAAATCTCGCACACCCTGATCCTCTCGCAGGGCGCCGCCGGCGGGCTCAAACGCAACGACGCCGTGATTTCAACCGACGGCGTGGTCGGCAAGCTGATTGCCGTCGGGCCGGATTCCTCGCGCGTGATGCTAATCGACGACCATAACTCGGGTCTCGACGCCTTCGACCAGCGCAGCCGCGCCCGCGGCATCGTGGCGGGCGAGATCGACGCCGGAATCCGCATGAAGTACGTCGATCGCACCGAGGACGTGCGCCCGGGCGACGCGATCGTGACCGCCGGAATGGACGGCAATTTTCCCGGCGGACTGCTGATCGGCACGGTCGCCGCGGTATCCCAGGAGGGACCGGGCCTGTTCCTCAAGGTCACGGTCAGGCCGGCGGTGGATTTCAGCGCCCTCGAGCAGGTCTTGATTTTGACGCAAAAGCCGGCGCCGGCGGCCGGACAGGGCTGACCGCAGGTGCGCCTGATCGCGCTGTTTTCGCTCGCCACAATTGCCGCTCTGGCGCTCGAAACGACGCTGCCCCGCTGGCTCCCGCTGGGTCCGCTGATGCCCGATCTGGCGCTCGTGCTGGCCGTCGATCTCGGCCTCAGGCATCAGCGGACCACCGGGGCGCTGATGGCCTTTGGAATAGGCTACGCGGCCGATTCCTTTTCCGGCGTCCATCTTGGACTCGACGCCTTCGTGATGACCCTGGCCTTTATGATCGCCTACGCCCTGTCGCGTTACCTGATTTCCTCAAGCGCCGCGATCGGCGTGCTTGTCGTGCTGATCTGCGAAACGCTGATCGGCCTCGCGCGGTACGCGGCCGGCGCGGGCTGGAACTCGGCGGGCGGGTTTGCCGCGCTGGCCCCGGCGATCGCCTGGCGCGCGCTCGCCAGCGCGCTGGCCGCGCCAGCGGTTTTCGCCCTGATGGGCTCAGCCGCGCGGCTGATCGGATTGCGCCAGCAGGGCGTGCGCGAGTAGCTTTAATTCAAGGTGAGGTTCCGAATCGCTCATGGTGAAATTCGCGCTTCGGGAAAAAAGCCGGAAGGTCCCACGGCTCGGCCCGCGTATCACCGCGCTGGCGGCGATGATCTTCACCGTGCTCACGATCGCCGCCGGCCGCCTCTACTACCTGCAAATCATCAAGCATCACGCGCTGGCCGAGATGGCCGATCGCAACCGCATCCGTATCCTGCGGCTGCCGGCCCTGCGCGGCCTGGTCTTCGACCGCCGCCATCGCCCGCTGGTTGACACCAAGCCCTCGTTCGACGCCGCGATCGTGCCCGAGGATTCGCCCGATCTGCCGGTCACGATCGCACGCCTGCAAAAACTGCTCGGCGTGGAGCATCTGGAAAAGAAAATCGACGACGCCGACGATCAGGGCCGTCCCGATTTCGAGCCGATAATCGTCGCCGAACATCTCGCTTGGCCGCAAGTGGCCGCGCTCGAATCGCATCAGCTCGAATTGCCCGGCGTCAGCCTGCAGGTCACTCCGCAGCGTCATTATCTCTACGATTCGCTCGCCGCCCATCTGCTGGGCTACGTCGGCGAAGTCACGCTGAAGGATCTCGATCGGCTGCCCGACTACCGGATGGGCGACGAGATTGGAAAATTCGGCCTCGAACGCAGCCTCGAAGCGACTCTGCGCGGCGCCGCCGGCGGCCAGGAAATCGAAGTTGACGCGATCGGCCGGCGGCTCCGGCTGCTGCGCGAGATTCCCGAAAGCCCCGGCGACAGTATC
>DAHZDR010000225.1 GCA_027403435.1 Deltaproteobacteria bacterium | reverse complement strand
CAGTGTTCGGTTTAGAGCGGTTGCCGACGCGGGGCGGCGCGCTCCGCCAGCATGGCGAAGTCGCCAGCCGCCGGCGGAGCGCCGCGCGAAGCGCGCTTGCCCGACGTCAAGACGCTCGATTCAGGTGGACTGGCAGGCGCTCACGGGCGTGGCGCAACCCAAGATTCTGGAGCTGGCGAGCCGCCAGTTCATCACCAACGCCGAAAGCGTAATCGTCGCCGGGACGATCGGCACGGGCAAGACCATGCTCGCGATCGCGCTGAGTGTGGAGGCCGCCCGGCGCCGGTTCCGCGTGCTCTTCGTCCGCGCCGCCGATCTGGCGCGGAGCCTGCTCGAGCCGCGCGCCCCCGCTCGCGACCGCGTCATGGCCGGCGGTCGCGTTTGGCCCGAGACCCATCCCTGATAATCGCTCCGCGTCAGCGCCGCTTGCAAACCGTCCGGGAAAATCGCAAGTTGAGGCGGAGACGGCCGCGACCCTTCAAGCGACCGTTAATCCCGACGTGGGGAGAATTGACGATGGCGCTCAAGGTGACGTGGGACAAAGACGTTTGTATCCATTCGGGCAATTGCGTGAAAACGCTGCCCCAGGCGTTCAAGGTCGAAAACGGCAAGTTCGTAATCGATCCGTCCGCCGCGGCCGACGAACAGGTGCGCGCGGTCGTCGCCGCCTGCCCATCGCATGCGCTGAAAATCGCCAGTCAATAGACAATTGGCCATCATCGCGCCGGCGGCTCATTCGGGTAACGTCTTTCAGCGGGTCGGATCGCCGAGGGGGTGAAGGCGGCCCTTTGCCTCACTTGATGGAGCGCGTCCGCAAAGCGTCTTTTACTATGTCTTGAAGCTTCTCTAATACGTTGGCGTCAGTAAAACTTTTGCGTGCGACACACTATCAACGGGGCGGCGGGCGTCTATGTTTTCCATGACATCAGCGGCCGACCCATTGATGTTGGCCAGGCGAAAAATATCAGCGATCGTCTCGACGATCACAAAGAGAAATTCTGGTTCAAACCTCCGATCGTACAGACCGCGGCTTATATTGAAATCGTGGAGAGGTCGCTCCGTTTACAGGTCGAAACCGGCTTAATCCAATTCCTCAAAAACAACGCGGTTATCAACAAAACCAAGACCGCGCGTGACTGATTAAAAATTCCGCGCCGAGCGGCCCGCCGCCGTTACTACTTTTTGTCGCCGGCGTGGTTCAGCGAGCCGAGCGTCATGTCGGTGGCGCGCCCGGTCGCGAGGATGTCGAGTTGCGCCCGAATCCGGTTGGCGAGCTGGCGGCGAAAGACCGGCTTGGCCAGGAAGTCGCTCACTCCCAGACGCATCCCTTCCGCCCGCGCGTCGAGATCGTCGCGCGCGGTAATCATGATCACCGGAATTTCCGCGGTTTCCGGATCCTGCTTGAGCGTGCGGCAGACTTCGAAGCCGTCCATGTCGGGCATCATCAGGTCGAGCAGGATTACGTCCACCAACTGCTCACGCACCAGGCGCAGGCATTCGGGTCCGGAGACCGCCTCGATCGCGACGAAGCCCTCGCGCTGCAGATGGCGCGCGAGGATCGAAACCGTGTCCGGATCGTCGTCCACCACCATGATATGCGGCGTTCTATTAATGTCGTCCATAATCGCCTCACGCATCGTCGCGCTCGTCGCCAGTGGCCGGCGCGATCACGCCGCATCGCCGCAGCTTGGCCGAGAAGGTGGTCCGCTTGAGTCCGAGCAGGCGCGCGGCCGCCTGTTTGTTGCCGCCCGTCTGTTTGAGCGCCTCATTGATCATGCGCCCTTCGAGTTCGCGCACCAGCGCGTTGAGATTCACGCCCTTGTCGCCGAGCGTGGCGGGAATCCGCGTCTCCGCCATCCGGCCGGCGGCGGCCAGATTGGCCGGCAGCAGGGGCGCGTCGATCACCGAATCCTCGCACATGATCACCAGCCGCTCGATCATATTTTCGAGTTCGCGGACGTTGCCCGGCCAGTCGTAGGACCACAGATTGACCATCGCCTCGCGCGTCACGGTCCAGTCGCGTCCGGGCAGCCGCTGGCGCATCCGGCCAAGAAAATAATCGACCAGCAGCGGGATATCCGAGCGGCGTTCGCGCAGCGGCGGAATAATCAGCGGCACCACCTGCAACCGGTAAAAAAGGTCCTCGCGGAAGCCGCCCTTGCGCACCGCCGCGTTCAGGTCGGCGTTGCTGGCCGCGATAATCCGCGCATTGACCCGCGTGGCGCGATCCGAGCCGACCGGCCGCACGATGCCGTCCTCGAGCACGCGCAGCAGCTTGGCCTGCAACTGCATCGGCATCTCGCCAATTTCGTCGAGAAAAATCGTGCCGCCGTCGGCCGTGCTGAAGAGTCCGTGGCGCGCGCCGGCCGCGCCGGTAAAGGCGCCGCGCTCATGGCCAAACATCTCGGATTCGAGCAATTCATGCGGAATCGCCGCGCAGTTTACCGGCACGAAAGCGCGGCTGGAGCGCGCCGAAAGAGTATGGATTGCGCGCGCGATGACTTCCTTGCCGCTGCCGCTTTCGCCGGTAATCAGCACCGTGGCGTCGGTCGCGGCAACCCGCTCGACCAGCACCCGCAGCTTGACGATCGTCGGATGTTCACCGATCAGCGCGCGTTCGGCCGCCGAACGAAAGGCCGCGTCTGGTAGTTTGGGTCCGGATGCCACCGGTCAGGCGCCTCCTTTGCGGGAAATTTCGATCGTGGTCGAAACCGCGCGCGATGCGGTTTGGGACACGACCGAATATTGACATATTCCTACAGTAGGAAACAAGTGTAAAAATACGCCATCCGCAAGATTGCGTGATTCGTGCCGCCATTAATTCACATCCGTGAATTGCCGA
>DAHZDR010000164.1 GCA_027403435.1 Deltaproteobacteria bacterium | reverse complement strand
GGCGGCGGCGAACGGAGCCATAACTTCCACGCCGCCATAAAAGAGCTGGTCGGATAAGCGGAATTGCCGCCGTCAGGCCGGCGTCACGGCCTTACGCCATGAGCGAGCAGCGGACGGCCCGCCGGCGCGAGGCGATAGGCGGCGCGCAAGGCGCGGCCGAGATAGCGCTGGGCCGCGACAATCGCCTCGTCGAGCGCCATTCCACGGGCCAGGCCGGCGGCGATCGCGGCGGAAAAGGCGCATCCCGTGCCATGCGCGCCGGCGCCGGACACTCGCGGCGCGGAGAATTCGGTAAACGCGCGGCCGTCGAAGAGCAGATCGACAAGGCGGCGCGATCCGGCGGCGGCGTCGCGCGGCGGATGGCCGCCCTTGATCAGGACGGCGCGCGGACCCAGCCGAGAGATCGCGCGGGCGGCGGCGCGCGCGGCGGACGGACCGGCGATTTCGATTCCGCTGAGCGCCTCGGCCTCATGCAGATTGGGCGTGACCAGGCGCGCGATCGGCAGCAGCGATTTGACGAGCGCGCGGGCGCCGGCCGGATCGAGCAGGCGGGCGCCGCTGGTCGCAACCATCACGGGATCGACGATCGGCGCCGGCAGCTTGAAGCGGACGATCGCGCGGGCGACGGCGCGGACGATCGCGGCGTCGGCCAGCGCGCCGGTCTTGAGCGCGTCGGGACGGCGTTCGGCGACAAGGGTGGCGATCTGCGCGGCGACTAGCGCGGGCGCGACCGGCGCGACGCGATCGACGCGGGCGCTGTTCTGGGCGATCACCGCGGTGAGCACGGAGAATCCGTGCACGCGATAGGCGGCGAAGGTCTTGAGGTCGGCCTGAATTCCGGCGCCGCCGCCGGGATCGCCGCCCGCGATCGTCATCGCGACGGCCGGGGGCGCGGATTTGCTCGCGGTCGCATTCGCCATCGGAAAAATAGTGTAGCATCGCGCGGACGGGCGCGGAGCGGGCGGCGGCAGGCCGCCTTGATTGGCTGGCGATACGGGCGGTATCGTTCACCCTCGGACGCGCGCCGCGCAAAGTTCGCATATGCCTGACGCAAAGCAGGAAGCATTTCTCAATTTACCGTTTCAGGAGAAACTGGAGTTTCTCTACGGCTTGCCCGCGCGCCAGAAGCGCGACCTGATTCTTTCGGCTCCCGAGGCCCAACGGCTGGTGCAATCGTTCACGCCGGAGACGCTTTTCTACACGCTCAAGGAAATCGGGACGGCCGACGCCGGCGACCTGCTCGAACTTTCGGCGCCGGAACAAGTGCGCTGGCTGTTCGATCTCGATTGCTGGGACAAGGATCGGCCGAATCTGGCGCGGATGCGCGAATGGATTGAGGCGATGGCCGACGGCGGGCGCAAGCTGCTGGCCGACGGCCTGATGGAGCTTGACCTGGAGCTGGTATCGCTGCTGCTGCGCCAATATATCCGGGTGCATCGGGTGGCCGATCCGCAGGATTCGCCGGACACGCCGTCCGACAGCTTCGTGCAATTCGACGAGAATTACCTGATCGAATTTATCCGGCACGATTCGATTCACGCGCATCTGCTGGAATTTCTCGAAGAGAGCTTCGAGCGCGATTACAACTACTTCGCCGCGCTGATGGAGGAAATTTACTGGGGCGTCGAGGCGGAGATGGAGGAACAGGCCTATCAGTTCCGCGGCGCGCGGCTGGCGGATCGCGGCTTTCCCGACTATTACGACGCGCAAAGCGTTTTCGCCTATCTGAACCCGCAGACCTTTCCGGCGTTGCTGGCGCAGCACGCCGCGCCCATCCGCGACGCGCTCGAAGAGGCCGATATCATCTCGCCGGAACTGGCGCCCGCCCTGGCGGATTCCGAAAATTCATTGTTCAACGCCGCCCTGACGGCGGGCTTCGCCGCGCAGGGACGGCGTCAGTTGCGCAGCGAGATGGCGATCGTCACGAACCAGGTGCTGGTGGCGCGGGCGGTCGATTTCGGCGATCTCGAGGCGGTGCGGCTGACGGTCGAGATGACGCACAATTATCTGAATCTGGGCCTCGAGCATCTGGCGGGCGGCGACTTGAAGACCGCGATCGAGCATCTGCGCGCCACGCCTCTGCAATTGCTTTTCCGACTGGGCGTCAGCCTGACGATCGATTTGCGGACGCGGGCCGAGGCGGCGACGCGGCGTTTCGGCCTGACGCCGGCCGCGGGACGCGAAATCCCCTATCTGGATTCGCCCTATCGCGAGGGGCTGGCCGGATTTCTGGAGCGGCGGCCGCGTTTTTTCGGCGGATTGGATCGCAAAGGCGCGGTGGTCTGGCGCGATTTTTCTTCGATGCGCGATTTGCATCTTGGCTACGCGATCCTCGAACAGCTCAACGCGGCGCCCGAGCTGTTTCGCGCCCTGCTTGGCCTGGATATCGCGGGGCCGGGCTTCCGCGCGCAAATCGCGGGCTTTGATATCCGGCTGAGCCAGATTCTGCTGACCGCGATGGCGCATGCCGCAATCGACGGGAGCTTGAAGATCGAGCCGCTGGAAGCGGGCGAGATCGAGCCGGCGCGCGCGGCGATGCTCACGCGGGGCGTCCGGCCGGCGCGGCTGAGCGACGAGTTCCGCCGGCGAATCGACGAGTTGACGACGGCGCGGCTCGGCGACGACCTGCGCAAGCGCTCGGCCGATTTCATCAATTCCTGCCTCAATCTGCTCGAAGAGGATCTCGGCGAAATCGATCCGGCCCAGCCGATCGACCCGCGCTTCATCCGCAGTCTGTTGATTCGCCGCTAGCCGCCCGTCCCCGTCCGCCCAGGACTTAGTGCGCGGCGGCGGCCGCGGCGGTCGGCGCCAGCGTGATCGAAAGCGCACGGCCGTCGCGGTAAACGGTCAAAACGAGGGGCGATTTCGCCCGCGCGGCGGCATGGGCAAAGGCGTCGAGGGTATGGATCGGGCGGCCGTCGATCGCCGTGACGATATCGCCCCGGCGCAATCCGGATTGCGCGCCGACCGCGGCGAAATCCGCAATCAGCACGCCGCGGTTCGGTGCGACGGCGAAATAGCCGGCGAGATCGGGCGTGAGTTCCTGAACGGTCACGCCGGCGGCGCGAACCGTCGCTGGCGCCGCGTCCGCGGCCGGCGCCCGCGGACGCATCAGGCGCGCCGCGACGTAGATGGGCGCGCCGACGCCAAGCGCCAGCGCGATCGCGTCGCTCGGACGGCTGTCGATCGGACGTTGCTGGCCGTCAAGCTGAATCGCCGCGTGGTAAGTTGCGTCGCGCACGCTCGTAATCTCCACGCGCGTCACATGGACGCCAGTGCGTTCGACGATCGCGCGCAAGAGGTCGTCGGCCAACGGACGTTGCGGCTTGACGCCATTAAGCTCGAATAGAATCGAACGGGCCTCCTCGGGACCAATCATGATTTCCAGGCCGCGAGCGCCGCGCCGATCCAGCAACATCACGTAATGCTCTCCCGCGTCCTGGTCGAAACCGACGCGCGCGACTTTCACCGTCACGGCGGCGTCGGCGGACGGTTGGCGGCCGGCGCCGTCACGCACGCACGAGACGAGGGCGCACGAAGCGATCAGGATCGCCGCTGCGAGCGGCGCCAGCGTATGGATTAAGCGGGACGCCATCGTCATCTATAACTACAACCGAGCTTACGCGCGCAAAACGGGCGATGCCAAGCGGAGAACCGCGCCGGCGGTCAAGACGGCGGCGGGCGATGGCCGGTCGCGACCAGATAAATTTCCGCCGAGCCGGGACGGCTGGCGCGCGGACGAGTAAGTTCGAGGCGGGCGAAGGCCGCGCGAAAAGCGGCGGAAATTTCGTCGAACGCCCCGCCCATAAACGCCTTCGCAACCATCGCGCCGTCCGGCTTCAGCGCGGCGCGGGCGAACTCCAACGCCGCCCTCAACAACTCCGCCGAACGCGCCTGATCGCGGTCGGCGACGCCGCTCAATTTCGGCGACAGGTCCGAGGTGACGAGGTCGGCCGGCCCGCCGAGACGGACGATCGCCTGGGCCTGAACGGCGGGATCGTTGAGATCGCCGGTCAGCGCAATCACGTTTGCGGCCGCGACGCGCGACGGCGCCAAATCGATTCCGACCACCCGGCCGCCGGCGCCAATCGCCGCGGCCAGCACCGCGAGCCATCCGCCCGGGGCGCAGCCCAAATCGATCACCCGCCCGCCGGGACGAATCAGCCGATGGCGCGCCAGCAGCTCGTCGAGCTTGAAGGCGGCGCGCGACGGCAAGCCGCGGTCGCGGGCGCGCCAATAATATTTGTCCCGCGGCTGGTAACGCGCCATCAGGGTCGGCTCCCGCGCGGAAAGTCCGCGGCGCCGGCGCGCGGCCGTTCGGCGCGATTTCCGCCGCGGACTTTCCGCGGCCGCGCGAAGCCGGTATTCTGCACATGTCCCGTTCGTTTCATTGACCTGCTTAATCTTACCGTAATGTCATCTTTGAAGCTCGACGATCTGAATTCCGTCCAGCGCGAGGCGGTGCTCGCTCCGGACGGTCCGATATTGATATTGGCCGGCGCCGGCTCCGGCAAGACGCGCGTTCTGACCTATCGAATTGCGCACATGATCGCCGAACGCGGCGTCGCGCCCGGCCGGATCATGGCCGTAACCTTCACCAACAAGGCCGCCGGCGAAATGCGCGAGCGGGTCGCCGGCCTGACCGGCGCGGACCAGCGGATGCCCGCCGTCAGCACGTTCCACTCGGCCTGCGCGCGAATCCTGCGGATGGAAGCGGCGCTGCTGGGCGCGGGCCACGATCGCAATTTCACGATTCTGGACGACGGCGACACGATGACGGCGATCCGGCGCGTGCTGGAAGAGGCGCAGCTCGCCGATTCGCCGCCGCCGGAACTGATGCGCGCCCGGATCGATCAGGCGAAGAACGAGGCGCTGACGCCCGCCGATCTCGCCGCGAACGCCGCCGACGGACGCGATCGCGTGGTCGCCCAGATTTACGCGCTTTACGAAGCGCGGCTGGCCGCGATGAACGCGATCGACTTCGGCGGACTGCTGCTGCGCGCCTACCAGCTCCTGCGCGACCATCCCGCCGCGCTCCAGCGATGGCAGGAACGCGCGGCGCATCTGCTGGTGGACGAATATCAGGACACCAACCGGGTGCAGTACCTGATGGTGCGCCTGCTCGCGGCGGCGACCGGCAATCTCTGCGTGGTCGGCGACGAAGACCAATCGATCTATCGATGGCGCGGCGCGGATATCGGCAACATCCTGGATTTCGAACGCGACTATCCGAACGCGCGGATTTTCAAGCTCGAACAGAACTACCGATCGACCAAAACGATTCTGGCCGCGGCCGACGCGGTGATTCAAAACAACCGCGAACGCAAGGCCAAGCGTCTGTGGACCGAAAACGCCGGCGGCGATCCGGTCACTTACCACACCGGCCTGACCGAGCGCGACGAAGCCGATTTCATCGCCCGCGAAATCGCGCGGCTGACCGCGGCGGGAACCGCGCGCCACGCCGAGATTGTGGTCTTCTACCGCGTCAATGCGCAGTCGCGCGTAATCGAAGAGGCGCTGGTGCGGCGGCGGGTGCCGTACTATATCGTCGGCGGCTTGCGCTTTTACGATCATCGGGAAATCAAGGATTTACTCGCCTATTTGCGGGTAATTCTGAATCCCGCCGACGCGGTCGGCCTGGAACGGATGGTGGGCGCGCCAACGCGCGGAATCGGCGCGAAAACGATCGAGACGATCGCGGCGATCGCCGCGCGCGACGCGATTTCGGCTTGCGAGGCGCTGGGCCGCCTCGAAAGCGAATCGAACGTCGCCCTGCGGATCGCCAAGGCCGCCGGCGAACTTTACTCCTGGATGCGGGAGTTGATCGCGCGCGCGCCCGCAACCGGCGTCCGCGCGTTGCTCGACCAGGTAATCGAGCGCAGCGGCTTCGCCGCCCATCTCGACGCGATGATCGACGGCGCCGCGCGCCGGCAAAACGTCGCGGAGCTGCTCGCCGCGGCCAGCGCCTTCGACGCCGAACACGGACCGGGCGGGCTCGGCGAGTTCCTCGAGCGGATCGCGCTGGTCAACGACAGCGATCAGATCCAGGCCGCCGGCGGCCGCGTCGCCCTGATGACGCTGCATACGTCAAAAGGCCTTGAGTATCCGGTGGCGTTTATCGCCGGCATGGAAGAGGGTTTGTTCCCGCACATGCGCGCGCGGGACAACGAGCGCGAAATCGAGGAGGAACGGCGGCTCTGCTACGTCGGGATGACGCGGGCGCGCCGCCTGCTCTATCTCAGCAATACGCTCTCGCGGGAGCTGTACGGGAATCGGCAGGAGGCGCGGCCCTCGCGCTTTCTGGCTGAAATCGACCCCGGATTGTTGCGGCGGATCGTCCCCGAAAGGGCGCCGCGGCCGGTCTTACAAACGCCTTCGCGCGAGCCCTACGTCGATTACGCCGACAGCCAGATCGCGGAAGACGACGGCGCCGGCGGCGAAGCGCATATGGCGGTCGGCGCGCGCGTGCAGCATCTGACTTTCGGCCGGGGCGTGATTCGCCGGCGCGAGGGGCGTGGCGAAACCGCCAAGGTCTGGGTCAATTTCGACCGCGCCGGACTCAAGCTGCTGGTGGTCAAGTTCGCCAATTTGCGGCCCGTTGCCGACTAACGCCGCATCCCTTAGAATTTCCCTATAGAATTTCCTTAGCGGCGGCGGCGCCGCAGGTCTCGCGCGCCGCCGCGCGCGAGACAAGTTCCAGCGTGAAAGCCATGACCAAAAAATCGTTTGTCTGGCTGGCGGCGTTAATCGTGGCGGTGACGGCCTGCGCGGTTCCGGTCCTGGCCCACACCTGGCGCGACGCCGACTTCGCCAGCCGTCCGCTATACGCCTATCCGCTGCCCGAAGGCCGTGACGACATTATCGGCACGCTCACGACCTACAAAATCCAGCGCGGCGACACCCTGCTCGACGTCGGCCGCTGGTTCGGACTTAGCGCCAAGGAAATTTCCGACGCCAATCATCATATGGACTGGTGGCTGCCGCCGCCGGGCGCCGTGATTGTGCTGCCGACCGAGCATATTCTGCCGGACGCCGCGTACAACGGACTCGTGATGAATATCCCCGAGATGCGGCTTTATTACTATTATCCTTCGTCGGTGTACCGCCGCTATCACGGGAAAACCAGGTTGAGGCCGGCGGCCTATCGGAGCGGCCGCGTGGTCTATACTTTTCCGGTCGGTCTGGGCCGTTTCGATTGGAGAACCCCGATCGGCAAATGGACCGTCACGGCCAAGGTCAAAGACCCGGCCTGGGTCCTGCCGCAAGATATCTACGAAGAGCATCTGGAGCGCGACGGCGAGGCCGAGCACGTCATTCCCGGCGGCGGACCGGACAATCCCCTCGGCCACTACAAGCTCGACCTCAGCATCCCGGAGTACGGCCTGCATGGCACCAACGTGCCGTGGGGCGTCGGGATGACGGTGAGCCACGGATGCGTTCGGCTGTATCCGGAAGATATCAAACGGTTGTTTCATAAGGTGCCGGTCGGCACGCCGGGCATATTCGTCTATCAGCCGATCAAGTTCGGATGGCGCGGCGGCGCGCTCTACGTCGAAGTTCACGAGGATTTGTACGGCAAATATCCCGGCTTGTGGAACTACGCGCGCGGCGAGGCCAAGCGGCGCGGCCTCACCGGAGATATCGACATGGATAAGCTCGAAAAAGCGGTGGAAGAGAAGTCCGGCGTGCCGACCTATGTGGGGTTGAGCGCCGAGCCGTCCGCGATGCCGATCGCCGCGCCCGCGGTGACGGCCGCCGGGAGCGAATCGGCCCGCGCCGCCGCCGCGCCCGCGCCCGCGCCCGACAATTGGACGCATGTGAGCGCGCCGTGAACGGCGCCATCGCCAGCATGCGCCGCCCGCGGATTCGCGCCGCGGCGCGAATCCGTGTCGCGTTCCGCGCTCCGGAAGCCGCCGCGGCCGCCGGCCGGTAATTCGCGACGATTCAGCTTATGCGTCAAGTTCCCTTTCATCGGCCCGCAATCGGCCCGGACGAAGAGCGCGAAGTTATCGAAGCGCTGCGCTCGGGATGGATCACGACCGGCCCGCGCACCAAGCGCTTCGAGCGTGAATTCGCGGAGTACGTCGGCGCGCGCAACGCGCTCGCGGTGGCGCATTGCACCGGCGCGCTCCATCTGGCGCTGTTCGCGATCGGCATCGGTCCGGGCGACGCGATCATCACGACGCCGTTTACCTTCACCGCGACCGCGGAAGTGATGGGCTATCTCGGCGCGCGGCCGATCTTCGTCGATATCGAACCGGACACGTTCAATATCGACCCGGCCAAGATCGAACAGGCGCTGGCGGGCGAAGCGGCGCGCGACGTGCGCGCGATCATGCCGGTGCATTTCGCCGGTCAGGCGTGCGACATGGATCGCATCCTGGCGCTGGCGCGCCGCCATCACCTGCGCGTGATCGAAGACGCGGCCCACGCGGTCGGCTCGGCGCGAACGCTCGCAGGGCGCGGCATGACGCGGATCGGAACGATCGGCGATCTGAGTTGTTTCAGCTTTTACGCGACCAAAAATATCACCAGCGCCGAAGGCGGAATGATCACGACCGAGGACGACGCGCTCGCGGCGAAAATCGCGGTGGCCAGCCTGCACGGCATGGATCGCGACGCGTGGAAGCGCTACGACTCCAGCGGCTCGTGGTTTTACGAAATCCACGACACCGGCTTCAAGTACAATCTTTCGGACATCCATTCCGCGATCGGGCTTGCGCAATTGCGCCGCGCCGACGAACTGACGCGGCGGCGGCAGGCGATCGCGCGGGCTTATAACGCGGCGTTCGGCGATGATCCGGCGCTGCAAATTCCCGTGACCGAGGCCGGCGTCGAGCACGCCTGGCATCTCTACGTGCTGCGCCTGCGCACGGAAGCGTTGAAGATCGATCGCAACCGCTTTATCGAGATTCTGCGCGAACGCGGCGTCGGCACGTCGGTGCATTGCATCCCGCTCCATACGATGCACTTCTACCAGCGGCGTTATGGCTATCGCGCGGGCCAGTTTCCGGTCGCGGAGGACGTGTACAGCCGCTGCCTGTCGCTGCCGATTTTCCCCGCGATGAGCGACGAAGACGTCGCCTATGTAATCGAAACGGTGCGCGCGGCCGCCAGCGGGAATCGCCGCTAGGATGTCCCGCCGTCCGCGGCCGCCTGGACATCGCCGCCTTCCGCGCGGCGGCGCAATCGCCTATGCTTGCGCCAAAGGAAGAATGATTTGCGAACACTGGTGACCGGCGGCGCGGGATTTCTCGGCTCCCATCTATGCGAGCGTCTGCTCACTGACGGCGACGAGGTCGTTTGCCTCGATAATTTCTTCAGCGGCAAACGCGCGAATATCCGCCATCTGATCGGCAAGCCGAATTTCGAAATTATCCGCCACGACATCGTCGAGCCGATCCTGCTCGAAGTTGATCGGATCTATCATCTGGCCTGCCCCGCGTCGCCGGTGCATTACCAGTACAATCCGGTCAAAACGATCAAGACCAGCGTGATGGGCGCGATTAACATGCTCGGCTTGGCCAAGCGCGTCCACGCCCGCATCCTGCTGACTTCCACCAGCGAGGTCTATGGCGACCCGGAGCAGCATCCGCAGACCGAAAGCTACTGGGGACACGTCAATCCGATCGGCGTGCGCTCCTGCTACGACGAAGGCAAGCGCGTCGCCGAATGCCTGATGATGGACTATCACCGGCAGAACAAGGTTGACATCAAGATCGTGCGCATCTTCAACACCTACGGGCCGCGGATGGCGATCAACGACGGGCGCGTGGTGTCGAATTTCTGCGTCGCGGCGCTCAAGGGCGAAAAGCTGCCGATTTACGGCGACGGCCAGCAGACGCGCTCGTTCGCCTTCGTCCCCGACATTATCGACGCGATCGTGCGGATGATGAACACCGAGGCCGGCTTCACCGGCCCGGTCAACATTGGCAATCCGGACGAATTCACGATTCTCGATTTGGCGAAGCTCACGCTGGAATACGCGGGCAATTCCACCGGCCTTGAGTTTCATCCCGCGCGTCCCGACGATCCGATTCGCCGCCGTCCGGATATCACGCTCGCCCGGCGGGTCCTCGGATGGGAGCCAAAGACCAGCTTGCGCGATGGCCTCAAGGCCACGATGGAACATTTCCGGCGCGAACTCGGCTTCGCCGCGGACTGAATCCGTCACGGCGGCGCGCATCGCGATTCACGCCGGTTGCGGCGCGAACGATTGTCGAATGCCGGGCAAAGAGGCGACAGCATGCCGACCGCGCTGATTACCGGAGCCTCCAGCGGCTTGGGCGAGCAGTTCGCCTACGCTCTCGCGCGCCGGCGTTACCGGCTGGTGCTGACGGCGCGGCGCGGCGACCGGCTGAATGCGGTCGCCGAAACTGCGGGCAAGCTCGGCGCGGAAGCGACCGAAACGATTCCGCTCGACCTTGCCCGCCGCGCCGCCGCGCACGAAATCTTCACGCGCACGCAAGCGGCCCGGCTGCATATCGATTATCTCGTCAACAACGCCGGCTTCGGCACGCACGGAAGCTTTGAAAAGTTGCCGCTCGAACGGGAACTCGAGGAAATCGACCTCAACGTCGCGGCGCTGGTCGCGATGGCGCGCCTGTTCCTGCCCGCGATGGTCGAGCGGCGCGCCGGCACGATTATCAATGTCGCTTCGGTCGCCGCCTTTCAGGCGGTGCCGTACATGGCGACTTACGCCGCGACCAAGGCCTTCGTGCTGAACTTCACGGAAGCGCTGGCGGGCGAACTCGCCGGGTCGGGCGTAAAAGTTTCCGCGCTATGTCCCGGACCGGTGCGCACCGAATTTCAGGCGATCGCCGGCCAACTCAGCGACCGGATGCCCGCGTTCGTCTATCTCGACGCGGAAACTGTGGTCGCCCAGGGAATCGCGGCGGCGGAGAGCGGCCGTTCGGTGCATATTGCCGGGGTGGTCAATTTTATCGCCGCGCAATCCAATCGCTTCTTCCCGCGCGCGCTGGTCAGCGCGATCGCGCGGCGCATCTATCGTCCGCCCGCGGCCTGATCAGCCGCCGGCCTCAGTCCTTCAGCAGGTCGCGCGCGATCACCATGCGTTGAATCTGCGAAGTTCCCTCGTAAATCTGCAACAGCTTCGCGTCGCGCATCAATTTTTCGACCGGATATTCCTTCATGTAGCCGTAGCCGCCGAAGATTTGCACGGCGTCGATCGTGATGCGCATGCAGGCCTCGGAACTGAACAGCTTCGCCTGGCTGGAAACCACGTTCGGCAACTCGCCCCGATCGACCATCCACGCCGCCTTGTAGGTCAACAGCCGCATCGCCTCGATACTCACCGCCATGTCGGCCATCATGAACTGAATCGCCTGGAAATTCGCGATCGGCTGGCCGAAGGCGCTGCGCTGGCGCGAGTAGCGCAGGCATTCGTCGAGCGCGCGCTGCGCAACTCCAATCGCAATCGCGCCAATTTCCGGCCGGCTGCGATCGAACGTGCCCATCGCGTACTTGAAGCCCTCCCCTTCGCGTCCGACCAGCGCGTCCTGCGGAATCCGCAATTCGTCATAAACGATTTCGCCGGTATCCGCCGCGCGTTGGCCGAGCTTGCCATGCATCCGGTTGCGCGTGATTCCGGGAAGCTTCGACGGAAAGACGAAACAGGAAATCCCCTTATGCTTGAGCCGCCGATCGCTGGTGGCGAAGGTCACGATCCAGTCCGCCACCGAGCCGTTCGAAATGAAGTGCTTGGTCCCGTTGAGCACGAAGCTGTCGCCGTCGCGCCGATACGTCGCCGCCATCGCGGCGACGTCGGAACCCGCCCCCGGCTCGGTAATCGCGAACGCGCAAAACGAAAGCTTCTCGACCAGCGCGCCCAGATATTCGCGTTGCTGCGCGGGATTGCCCGCAATCAGCAGCGGCAGCGTCGCCAGGTCGTTGGCGCTAATCGCGTTCGACATCCCGGCGCATCCGTAATTCAGCTCTTCCTGAATCAGACAGGTGTCGAGCACGCCCATCCCGGCGCCGCCCAGCTCCCGCGGCACGGCGAAGTTCATCAGGCCGGCGCGATGCGCCTTTTCGCAAACGTCGCGCGGAAAAATCTCCTTGTCGTCGTATTCCCGGGCGCGCGGAATCATCTCCTGCTCCGCAAATCGCCGCGCCAGCGCCTTCAGTTCGCGTTGTTCCTCGGTAAGCTCGAAACCCAGCATCGAAAATCCCCGTCCAGCCTGATTTTGCTCCCCGAGACTACCAGCCGCGAGCCGCGCTGTTAACGGATCGCAATCTTTGCCGTGATCGGCAAGCCGCCCGCGCCGCGTCGCGTCAGCCGCCCGGGCGTTAACCAAAAATCGGCGTTTCATGCTAGCCTGTGGCGCATTCAGGAGCTTCGCGCCATATACGCCATATTATTGCCGCGAGCCATGCCGCCGTGCTGACTCGCGGCCGCGCGACGGTTTCAAATCGAAGGGAGAATCGCCATGTCAGTTACGCTTATCGCCAAAATCAAGGCCAAATCGGGAAGCGAAGGCCAGCTCGAAGCCGCTTTTCGCGACATGATCAAAAAGGTGCGCGCCGCCGAGCCCGGATGCCAGGCCTACGTCCTGCATCGCGCCAATAGCGACGCCACCCAGTTCGTCTGGTACGAGACCTACGCCGACCAGGCCGCCTTCGACGCCCATCGCAAGACCGAACACATGCGCGAGATGGGCGGCCGGATCAAGGATTTGCTTGACGGCGCGCCGCAAATCGAGATGCTGACGGAGCTTGATCGCAAGTAATTTTTCGCTTCGCCGCCGGCGCCGCCAACGGCTAATCGTGGCGGGGCCGGCGGTCCGCGCCGCCTAACGTTCGATCACGCCGTCCCTGGAAATATCCAGCGCGAAGCCGCTCAAGCCGGCGGGATCGCAAGTCGCGATCAGATATTCGCGGTATGGCGTTCCGGCCATCGCCGCCAGAATCGACGCGGCTGATTCGGGCGAAAATCCGCGCTTGAGGAACCAGTCCCCGGCCGCGTCCGCGCGCGCGATCGCGTACAGCCGGCGCGCGCCCCGCGTATGCGCCGCGAGCCGCGCCGCCGCGACCAGCGCCGCGCCGATACCGCGCCGGCGCAGCGGCTCGCGCACATGCAGCGAGCGCAACAGCGCCGCGTCAACCCTGGTTTCGACGCCGATCACGCCAGCCGCCTCGGCGCCGTCGAAGGCGGCAAGGAAGCATCCGCCCGGCGCGTCGATTCCCGCCGTCGTCATCGCGGCCGCGCCGAGCATCCGCGCGAGCAGCGCCGCGTCGCGGCTCTGCTCGATCACGATTTCGCCGGGGATTCGCGGCCGGCGGATTTTTTTCGCCGCGACCCGCATCGCTCAGCGCCCCGCTCCGCCCCGCCGCATGATCACTTCTTTACGGGAAAAAGCTGCGTCCCGCTGTCTTCGTCGATCACCGTGATCGCTTTGGCGGGACAGGCGCGCGCCGCCGCGACGATTAGCTGGTCGGACGCGCCCGCCGGATTGTAAACTTCCGACTTCCCGTCCGCGTCGAGCTGAAACACGCCCGGCGCCAGCTCCGCGCAATCGCCGCTCGCGATACATCGCCCCTGGTTGACCGTAACCGTCAGTTTCGCCATGTGCGCCTCCCGGCTATCGGCGTCAAGGATAGAATTGCGCGCCGGCGCGCCGCAAGCGCGCGAGGGCCTTGCGCCGCCGCCGATTTCATACTTTGCTGCAATCCGTCATGGCTCGTGTCGCCGGAACCGGAATCGACGTAATCGAGGTGCGGCGCGTCACACGCGCGCTCGAACGTCCCTTGATCGGCGCGCGCTTTCGCGCGCGCGTTTACACCGCTGGCGAAGTCGCCTACTGCGAGGCGCGCGGGCGCCAGCGCTTTCAGAGCTACGCCGCCCGCTTCGCCGCCAAGGAGGCGACGATGAAGGCGCTCGGCACCGGATGGAACCGCAACGTCGGCTGGAGCGAAATCGAGGTCTATCGCGAACGCGGCCGGCCGCCGACCATTCGCCTCAACGGCAAGGCGGCGGAGTTTGCGGCCCGCCGCGGCATCGCCCGCTTCCACCTGAGCATCACGCACACGGCGGACGCGGCGATCGCCCACGTGATCGCCGAGCGCGACGACTAGCTAAGGCGCCTGCGTGGCGCCCGGCGCCGGCGGCGTGACCGCCGCTGAACCAGACGGCGCGGCGGACGGCGCCGGTTTCGGCGCGGCGTCGCTACGCAGCCGCGTGGCGGTGCTCTCGAGGTCGCGCACCAGATGCGGGGGAATTGCGTAAACCGCCTGGTCCGCGGTCGAAGTCGCGTAGCCCCTGAACTTGGTGACCGGTTTTTGCGTGGGATTGCTCGGCGTCGCCGTCTCCTCGACCTGGGAAACATGCAGCGCGCCGAGCTCCTTGCCCGCCGCGTCGTAGATCGTCGCGGTCAGCGTCGGCTCCGCCATCCCGAAGCGGGCCGCGTCCGTCATCGGATTTTCGACGATGGCGCCGCCTTTGAGATCGTGCAATTGGTCGAGCAGGCTCCGCACCACCAGCGTTTCGGCCGGCGCCGTGCGGCCGGCTCCGGTCACCGTCCATTGGTCCTTGCCCGCGCGCTCGATCACGATTTGCACGGGGCCGCCGACAATCATGATTCGCGCCACGTCTTTGGGGTCGAAGCGCAACACGGTCTTGTCGCGGAAATGGTCGAAGCCGTGGTTGAACTCTTTGACCACATAGGACGCCACCGTGCACACCGGCCGATCGCCCTCGCCGCGCCGGGCATAGACCGCGTTGCGATAGGCCTGGGACTGCGCGAAGCCGAATCCCAGCGATTCTTCCGCGTTATCTTTGCCGCCGAAGACTTGCAGCTTGAGCGAAGGCGCGCCGAGTCCGAAACGGTTGAGATCCTCCGGATGGTCATCGACGAACTGCTCCACGCGGGCGGCGGCGATCGTGTCGAGCAAATGCCCCACGGCCGCCTGGTCGGCGGGATAAGGACGCGGCTTGACGATCGACCACTTGCCGGCGGTGCGCGCCAATTCCAGCGTTGAGCCGTCCGATTTGGTCAAAACCACGCGATTTATCTGATCGGCGGTGTAATTGAACAACACCCGCGAACGCAGATCGTCGAGCGATTTCATCGCCTCGCCCGCAAACCCCGCCTCAACCAGCATCACCGCCGGCGCGTCGGTCATTTTTATATAGGCGCCGGCGCCCACCGGCGTGTTCTTGCCGACCATGATTCCGGGCAGCTTGCGCCCGTCGCTGGCGGTGACGAAAACCGTAACCGCCGGATCCGCCAAGCCGAAGATTCCGAGGTCTTGCGGATTGGCCTCGACGGTTTCCGTGCTATGCAGTCCGGCGATCGCGGCGGCCAGCGCGTCGGCGGAGGAATTATCCGCGTTGGCCTCGACCGGCTTGACGATTTTCCAGATCCCCGGCTTGGCGCGCTCAAGCGCCACGTCATGCGCGGGGCCTTTGAGCTCGATGCGCCGAATCTGGTCCGCCTTAATCTGGAAGATCGGCTGATTTCCCGAGGACGCCGGTTGCAGGCTCGTGTAATAGGCGAAACCGCCGATTATCGCGAGCGCCACCAGCGCCACGATCGTCTTGCGCGTACTCATCTCGCCGTTTCCGCCGCTTCCGGCGCCGTCAGTTGCGCCGTTCCCACCACACCGCAATCCCCACGATCAGCAGCAACTCGGGCAGCAACAGCACGGAGAGCACGAACACCACGTCGAACTCCGCGACCGTCAGGCTGAAGCGCGACGCCCGCAGCGTGCGCGGCCGAATCGTGATCGAGTTGGTCTCGCCGGCCAGCCAATCGATCGAATTCATCACGAAGTCGCGATTGAAGAAGTTCCCGAGGTAGGTGTTGTTGGCGATATCGGTGTCGCCGAACACCACCATCCGCGCCTCGCCCTGGCCAAGTTTGAGCGCGGCGAGATTCGCGCTGACGGCTACCGCGACGCTGACCGGTCCCTTCTGATCGCTCGCCGCGTCGAATTTCGCCTCCTGGCGCTTGAACAGCCCTTCCAGATCGGTTTCCGCCCACGAAGTATCGCTGGTTTTGGCCAGCGAAATCACTTCGCGGCCGGGCTTCGGCGGATCGCTCGGCGCGACCGTCCGCACCATCGGAAAAACCGTCTGCTTATCGAAGCCCGCCGTAATCGGACTCGGCCCGTAGGCGTTGACCAGCGGATCGAGGCCGAGCGCCGGTCCGGCGAACAGCCGCACCACCTGATCGACGACCACGTTATTGCCGGCGGTCACGCCCCAATCTTGCAGCCACCCCACCAGCGCGGTCTCGTCGATCGACTGATCGGGCCGCGGCGGCCGCAGCGTGATCAGCTCGCGCCCGCCCTTATTCAGATAATCGGTCAACGCCGCGAGGACATGCGGCACCAGCGGGCGGGTCGGTCCCGCGACCACCATCACGGCGCATTCCCCGGGCACGGCCGGCTCGGTCACCAGGTTAATTTTTTTGACGATATAGCTTTCGCCCTGCAACGCTTCCTTGAACTGCCCCATCCCGTCGCCCGCGGTCGCCTCGCCGGGGTCGTCTTCGCCTTCGCCGGTCAGGAAGCAGATAGTTTTCTGGCTGGCCTTGGTGACCTTGACGATCCCGTTGGTGAGCGTCTGCTCGTTCAGATCGGTCACGTTGACGCCCGCGCCGGAGTCGCCGCCGTACTGAATATGCGTGGTGTTCATCACCGTGACTTTGTAGCGTTCGGCGAGTTCCGGATGGCGCGTCGGATCGACCAGCTCGTAAGTGACCAGCGGCGAGGCGTAAGCGTACTCCTGGTACAGCGTCTCGGCGCGCGCGCTGCGTCCGCCCGCGACGAAGCCGTAGAGCTTGACCGGCTTTTTGAGGTTCTTGAGCACCTCGAGCGACTGCGGGGAAAGGCTGAAAGCGCCCTCGCTGGTCATGTCGAACTGGCGATGATACTTCGCGGCGAGGTAATTGAGCGCCACCAGCACGCCCAAAAACGCCATCGTATAGATGGCGGCGTTGGCGCCGTAACGGGCGCGCCGGGCGCCGGCCATTGCGCCGAACGAACCCCGGCTCGACGCCAGCCATCCGATCAGCGCGATTACGCCGGCGATCAGATTCACGCCGCTGAAGAGCCGCGCGAACGCCCCCGAGGTGAGCAGATAACCGAGAACGCCGAAAGCCAGCAGTACCAGTCCGATTAGCCCGGATAGCGCCGAAGACCGCTTCATGCCCCGCTTCGCCCTTCTAGCGCCACCGCGCCGATTCCACCGAACGTTGGGTCAGGAACAACGCCGTCGCCACCACGCTCAAAAAAAACACCACGTCGCTGGTGTCGATTACGCCGCGCGTCATGGTCGAAAAATGCTCCGGCAGCGAAAGATACTTGAGCAGCGCCCAGACCACGCCGCCGCCCGCCTCCGCCGGCCACGAGATGACGAACAATAAAATCAGGATTCCGAACGAACTGATCGCCGCGATTATCTGGTTTTGCGTCAGCGAACTGGTGAACAGCCCCACCGACACGAAGGACAGCGCCAGCAGGAACAGCCCCAGGTAGCCCGCGAACATCACGCCCAGCTCGGGATTGCCGAAGACCATCAGGATCAGCGGAAAAATCCACGCCAGCGCCACCATCACCAGCGTGAAGGCGGCCGCGGCGAGAAATTTTCCGGCCACGATTTCGCCGGTGCGCACCGGCGCGGTCAGCAGCAACTCGTAAGTGCCGGCGCGTTTTTCCTCCGCGAACACCCGCATCGTCAACGCCGGCATCACGATCACCAGCACGATCGAAAGATCGTGCAGCAGCGGATCGATCACCCGCGTGTTCAGGTTCATCTGGCTCAGCGTCTCCGGCCGCCCCATCATCTGCACGAGCTGCACCATCTCGTCGAACTGCCGCAGCATGGCGAAAAAGAACCATCCGCCGAGCAGAATGAAGACGGTCAGCACCACGTAAGCGACCGGCTGAACGAAATAGCCGGTGAGCTCCTTGCCCGCAATCGTAAATGTGTTACGCATGGCGATCGAATTTTCTGGCGGTTGCGGCCCGGTCAGGCGCTATGGCCCGCGCCCACTTCCTCGAGCGCCTCTTCGGCGCTGACGCCTTCGGCATGGCCTTCGCGGGCGATCGCGTGCAGGAAAACCTCCTCCAGCGAGGTTCCCTCCGGAATATCCTTGACCATCTCCTCGAGCGCCACCCGGCCGTCATTGATAATCACAACTTTGTCGCAGATCTGCGAAACCTCGGGCAGGATATGCGTTGACAGCACGATCGTGCGGCCGCCGGCCAGGCCGCGAATCAGGTCGCGGATTTCATGAATCTGGCGCGGGTCGAGGCCGATCGTCGGCTCGTCCAGCACCATCACCGGCGGATCGTGAATCAGCGCCTGGGCGAGTCCGACGCGCTGGCGGTAACCCTTCGAAAGCTGTCCGCAGATTCGATGCGCCATGTCGGTCAGGCCCGTGGTCTTGAGCGCGTGGTCGAGCGCGGCTTCGATTTCCCCGCGCTTGACGCCGCGTAGCTTGGCGACGAAACGCAGATAAGCCTCCACCCGCATATCGAGGTAGAGCGGCGGATTTTCCGGCAGATAGCCGATCCGCCGGCGCGCCTCCAGCGAATTTTCGAAAATATCCAGCCCGTCGATTTCGACCGTGCCCGCGGTCGCCGGCATAAAGCCGGTGATAATCCGCATAGTGGTGGTTTTGCCGGCGCCGTTGGGACCGAGAAAACCCAGAATCTGTCCGCGCTCGGCGCGAAAAGAAACATCCTTGACCGCAACGAAGCTGCCGTAGGCTTTGGTTAGATGCTTAACGTCTATCATCCGCTCGACCGCTCCGCCGGCGCCGCGAACCCCCGCGCCCATCTCGCGTTAATCAAAATTGACGTTACCGCTGAGCTTTCATTCAGGTTGCATGGCCAGTCGAATGGATCAGTTAAGACTCCCACGCCCAAACTGTCAATATAGCTCAATTAATTCCCGCCGACTTTTGCTTTGCCCGCGCGTTTCGTTAGGCTGGGCGAATCCATCTATGGCGGCTCCATCCATCGCGGCTGACGGCGAGCGCACCCTCCACCTGGTTGACGGCACGTGGATTATCTTTCGCGCCTTCCACGTGCTGCCGCCGTTGAGCAATTCCCGCGGCCTGCCCACCGGCGCAACCTACGGGTTCATCCGGATGCTGCTGAAGCTGCTGAAGGACGCCCATCCCACCCATATCGGGGTGGTTTTCGACGCGGCCGGCAAGACTTTCCGCGACGATCTCTTCACGCCCTACAAAGCCAATCGCGCCGCCACGCCGCCCGACCTCGCGCCGCAAATCCCGTACATCCAGCGGGCGGTCGCCACGATGCGGATTCGGCCGATCGTGATCTCCGGCGTCGAAGCCGACGACGTGATCGGCACGCTCGCCAGGCGCGCCGCGCGCGCCGGCATGAAGGTGGTAATCGTCACCGGCGACAAGGATTTCAAGCAACTGGTCACGCCCGCAATCACGCTGTGGGACACCATGAACGACCGGCGCGTGGGCCTGCGCGAGGTGCGCGAACAGTTCGGCGTCGAACCGCCCGCGGTGGTCGATATCATGGCGCTCACCGGCGACGCGATCGACAACGTCAAAGGGCTGCCCGGGGTTGGCCCCAAGACCGCGTCCGCGCTGATTCAGCATTTCGGCGGCCTTGATAAGCTCTTTGCCGGCCTCGACCGTCTGGACGAAATTAAGGCGCGCCTGCCGAAGGATCTCGCCGCGCGCATCCCCGCCCATCGCGCTGAAATCGAGCTGGCCCGCAAGCTGGTGCGCATCGACACCGACGTGCCGCTGGATTTCGGCCCCGAGGACCTCGTCTGGCCGGGCATCGACCTTGACGCGATGCGCGCGCTGCTGCGGGAACTCGAATTCCATACGATGCTGACGGAGCTGGGCGGCGCTCCCGAGGCGCCGGCGGCGCGCCAGGAGACGTTGTGTCCGGTCACCCAAGATGGCGTCGCGGCGGCGCTCGGGACGCTCCGGGGCGCCTCACGGCTCGCCGTCCATTTGACGCCGGCCAGCGCGGCCGCGGGCGCGTCGCTCGCGGTGAAAGCGGCCGACGACGAACGCATCTTCGTCTTTTCGGACGATTCGCTCGCCGCCGCGTTGCCGCTGCTGGCCGCGCCCGCGCCAGGCAAAGCCTGCCACGACCTGAAACGCCAGCTCCGGATCGCGCAAGGACTCGGGAGCGGCCTGAACGGCGTCGATTTCGATACGCTGCTCGCCGGTTTTCTCGCCAATCCGGCCAAACCTGAACCATCACTTGAAGATTTATCGCACACCGGAATCGGCCCCGCCGCAACGATCGCGCCGGGCGCGGAGCCGGCGGCGATCGAAGCGGCGCGGACGGCGCTCGCGCCGAAACTGCGCGAACAGCAGCTTGAACGCCTGTTCAACGAAATCGAATTGCCGACGGCGCGCGTATTGGCCGCGCTTGAGGCGGCCGGAATCGCCGTTGACGCCGACGCGCTGGCGGCGCTCTCGGCGGAATTCGGCGGCCATCTGGAGCGGCTCGAACGCCAAGTTCATGAACAGGCGGGCGGACCGTTCAATCTGAATTCGCCGAATCAACTGCGCGAGGTTTTGTTCGAGCGGCTCAAACTGACCGCAAAGGGGCTGAAGAAGACTAAAAGCGGCTATTCCACCGACGCCGACGCGCTCGAAAAGCTCGCCGCGATCCATCCGTTGCCACAGTTGATTCTGGAATACCGCGCTTTGGCCAAACTTAAGTCAACGTACTGCGACGCGCTGCCGGCGCTGATCGACCCCGCCGACGGCCGTATCCATACGAATTTCCATCAGGCGCTGACCGCCACTGGCCGGCTCAGCTCGACCGAGCCGAATCTGCAGAATATCCCGACTCGCACCGAGGCGGGCCGGCGTATCCGCCGCGCCTTTACGGCGCCGCCCGGACAGCTCCTGTTGTCGGCGGATTATTCGCAGATCGAACTGCGCATCCTGGCGCATCTGGCCGGCGAGGCGACGCTGATCGAAGCCTTCGTGCGTGGCGAGGACATTCATGCGCGCACCGCCAGCGAAGTGCTCGGCGTGGCGCCGGATCGGCTCGACGCGGAGGCGCGGCGGCGCGCCAAGGTCATCAACTTCGGCATTATCTATGGGATGGGGCCGCAGCGGCTGGCGGGCGAGCTGGGCATTTCGCAAAATGCGGCGGGGGACTATATCAAGCGCTATTTCGAGCGGCTGCCCGGCGTGCGCGAATGGTTCGAACGGACGCTCGCCGAAGCGCGCGAACGCGGCTATGTCGCAACGATGTACGGGCGGCGGCGTTATCTGCCGGATTTGAACGGTCCGCAAGGCGGCGCGCGCGCCCAGGCCGAGCGCATCGCGATCAATACGCCGATTCAGGGCGGCGCGGCGGATTTGATCAAGCTCGCGATGGTGCGCTTGCATTCCGTGATTTGCGATCGGAAGCTGGCGGCGCGCATCTTGCTTCAAGTGCATGACGAACTGCTGCTCGAAGTGGCGCGGGACAGCCTTGCGGCGGTCAGCGACGCGGTGCGGCGCGAGATGGAGGGCGCGGCGGCGTTGCGGGCGCCCCTGAAAGTCGAACTGAAATCCGGAGCGAACTGGGCGGAACTGACGCCTGAATAGAAAAAAACCGCCCATTGCGCATGAATTTTGGCGCCTTACCGCCGTCTAAACCTCTTGAGTAGACCAACGTCCCCAGAGGCCAACGAAACCGAACTGATCCGGCGGGCCCAACAGGGTGACACGCAGGCCTTTGGCGCGTTGGTGGAGCGTTATCAGCGGCGCGTGGTGGGCGTCGCGCAAGCGGTGGTGCACAACCTGGACGACGCTGTCGAACTGGCTCAGGAAACCTTTGTTCGCGCTTATGAAAATGTCGGCAAGTTCGAATCGCGCTCGAGTTTCTCCACCTGGCTTTACCGAATCGCGGCAAACCTCGCGATCGACTTTCGCCGGCGCGAGGGTCGTCACACGATTTTGCGCGGCGAAGAGGCGGAAAACGAAATCGAGCGAATGCCAAGCAAGCTTGGCGATTCGTTCCGTGAAACCGCGCGCGGCGAACTCCATCAGCGCCTTTCCGGCGCATTGGCGCAGTTGACGCCGGAACATCGCGCCGTGATACTGCTACGCGAAGTGGAAGGCCTCTCATACGACGAGATAAGTGAAATGCTCGACGTTCCGCGCGGCACTGTGATGAGCCGGCTGCATTATGCGCGCAGCCGCCTGCGCTCCATCCTCAAGGACCTGGACGGGGATTGAACCACAATGGCACGATGCGACGACATCAAGCTGTTGCTTGGCGCCTTTGAAGACGCCGAGTTGGAACCGCACGAGATGCAGGAGGTGGCGCGGCATGTCGTCGGCTGCGCCGACTGCGAAGCTGAGCTTGCCGCCTATCGGCGGCTGGGCGTCGCGCTGCGGGGCACGCTGCCGCTGCCCGATTTGAACGGTTTCGCCAGCGCCGTAACGGCGCGTATCGAGCGCCTGCCAGCGCCGTTCCCGACGCGGGTAAGAAAGTTTTTCGGCGAACTCGCCGCCAGCTTCGGCGGCGCGCTAACCGGCGGGATGGCGGCTGCGGCCGTGGCGATTGTCACCGCCGTGTTAATCACGCCTTACGCGCGCCAATTTATGCTGAGCCGCCATGCGGCGCCGCGCGCCAGCCAACTCGCGTCGGCCAGCCAGACGCCGCCCGCGATCCCGCGCCGGGCGAGCGCCACGCCGGTCGCGTCCGCCGTGCAGCCGGTTGACGACGCGCTCGCCAACTCAAGCAAGGGGAATCGCCCGAGCGCCGTGATTTCGCGGCTCGAGGCGGACAATCCATCGGTCGCCGTCTGGAGCGAGCCGGAAAACGATACGACCGTCATCTGGCTGCCCGATCAGTCGCGCTAATTATGACTTCGCGTCGCGCCTTTGCGCCCATGCTGCCGCTCTTCCTGATCGTCCTGACGGGCACTTGGGTGGGCGGCGCCTGGGCTCATGAAGGCGCCCACAAAATCCGCATCAAAGTCGAATCCGTGCTGGCCGCCAACACCGCCGAAGGCATGGACCAGCGGCTGGCGCATACGGCGATGGGCGATCGGCTACAGGCGCTCTTCCAATTCAGCACTTATCGGCTGCTCTACCGTCAGGAGCAGAACACGGTAATCGGCCGGATGGTCGCGTTCGAGTTGCCCGGCGGCCGTATCCTCCATATCGCGCCGCGCGCAATCGAAGACGGGATGATCGCGATGGAGTTGATCCTGTTCGACGGCGCGCGGCCGATCATGTCAACCGACGTCAAACTGATGAATCACGGCATTTTGATCGTCGGCGGCCCGCGCTACCAGCAGGGGATGCTAATCACGGCCATCACGACCGACACCCCGAATGCGGACGAAACGGCGGTGAAGCCGGGCGGCGCGCGGCCGCTCAGTCCGGTGAAAGCCGCCGCCACGCCGCCAGCGAGTGGGGCGGCGCCAGCCGTCGCGTCCGCGCCGAAGCCCCAGGCCGCCGCGACCCACTAACCGCGCGACGATTTACGCTGCGCGCGCGGGGCGGCGGAAAAACGACCCATCGCCCTCCAGCCGCCGTCAGCGGCGCTGGCCGCGACCTCAACGCGGCGCCATCCGCAAGGCGCCGTCCAGCCTGATCGTCTCGCCGTTCAGCATCGAATTGCGCACGATTTCCCGCGCCAGCGAGGCGTATTCCTCCGGATGGCCGAGCCGCGGCGGAAATGGGATCTGGGCGCCGAGCGCCTTGCGCGCCGGTTCCGGCAACAGCGCCAGCATTGGCGTGTCGAACGTGCCCGGCGCGATCGTGCAGACGCGGACGCCGAACGAGGCCAGATCGCGCGCGATCGGCAAGGTCATCCCGACCACGCCCGCCTTCGACGCCGCATAGGCGGCCTGCCCAATCTGGCCGTCGTAAGCGGCGATCGACGCCGTATTGATAATCACCCCGCGCTCGCCCTCGCCGTTCGGCGAATTTTTCGCCATCTGATTCGCCGCCAGCCGGATTACGTTGAAGGTGCCGATCAGATTAATCTGGATGACCTTGGTGAAGAGTTCGAGGGAATGCGGCGACTCGCGGGTGACCGTGCGCATCGCGCGGCCGACGCCGGCGCAATTAACGGCGATATGGAGCGTGCCGAAGCGTTTGACGGCGGCGGCAATCGCCGCCTCCACGCCTTCGCCGGAGACGACGTCGGCGGGCGTAAACAGGCCGCGCTCGCCAAAGCTTTCGGCGACTTTCGCGCCCGGAGAATTGGGCAGGTCGAGCACGGCGATTTTGGCGCCGTCGGCGGCGAAGGCGCGCGCCGTCGCTTCGCCCAGTCCGGAACCGCCGCCCGTGATTATCGCAACCGCATCCTGCAAATTCATGGCAACCTCGCGCTAGATGAATGATCGGCCACTATCATGCGTCGCGGCGGGCGCTGGGTAAAGAAAATCCCGAGTCCCGCGCGCGGGCGCCTTCTTGCGCCGCGCCGCACGCGCTTGATTGCGTCAGCCGACTATTCGCGCCGGCCGCGCGGGACGCCGCGGTCATCCGGCGACGCGCGGCAGCACCTTGGTCCAGAACTGCTCGAGGATCTTCAGGTTGCGCTCGTGCGAAACCAGGCCGTTGTACATCCAGGCGAAAAGCCACTTGACCGGCAGCCGCGCCTGCAAGCGTTCGAGCTGGCGCGTCACGGTGTCGAGCGAGCCGACCAGCGCCAGGCTGTTCTCGAAGATGTCGGGCGCCACGCCGGTCTTGGGATCGTTCATCGCCTTGGAAAAACCGAACGGCTCGAACCATTCGTGGCCGCAGAAATAGCCGCTCTGCTTCCAGAGCGCGCGCGCCTCTTCGTCGGTATCCGCGATAATCACGTCGCGCAGCACGCCCATGCCTTCGCCCACCGGCTTGCCCGAGACCTCGGCGTAGAGATCGGCCAATTGGCGTTCGTAGTCGGGAAATAGCGGCGGAATTACCGCGGTCACGCCTTCCTGCGCGCACCAGCGGATACTGCGCTCCGAGGACGCAAAGGGCTGAAAAATCGGCGGATGCGGCTTCTGCACCGGCTTGGGCACGACGCTGACCGCTTTAACGACGCCGTTTTCGACGCCGCGGCCCCATTTTTGGGTCGCCTCGATATTCCACGGCGTCTCGCCCGGCGGAATCCGCCAGTAGCGCCCGTCGTAGGAAAGCATGTCCTCGGTCCAGGCCTTTTTGATAATCCGGTAACATTCCTCGAACGCCGCTCGATTGGCGTCGTCGATCGCGTCGTGCTGATGCGGCTGGGCGCCGTGGATGCCGTGGGTCTGCTGCGCCATGATATCGACCCATCGGCGCTGATAGCCGCGCGCGAAGCCGGCGTTGGCGCGCCCGCCCGTCATATGGTCGAGCATCGCGGTATCCTCGGCCACGCGAATCGGATTATTCGCCGGCAGAACAATCCCAAGCTGGCCGACGCGCAGCCGCTTGGTCTGCATCCCGATATACAGATCGAGCATCACCGGATTGTTCGAAACCTCGAAACCCTCGGCGTGAAAGTGATGCTCGGTGAAGCTGATCGAGTCGTAGCCGAGTTGGTCCGCCAACTGCGCCTGCTCGGTGATTTCGCGCAGCATCCGGTCATAGACGTCGCCGCGCAATCCGACCATCCCCTGTTCGATTTCGGCGCGGCTGCCGACTGACGGGAGATAAAAAAGCGAAACCTTCATCGATTCGTGGCTCCTGATGGTTTTCCCGCCGTAGTGTCACGGACGGCGAGGACAGCATCGCCGATTGCGCCCGCATTTTCCACACAACGCCTTCGAGTTCAAAAAGATTAGCTTGCGCCATTTATATTATTCAGCTAGTAGAGATATGCTTAAAAAACTAAAAATTTATTATTAGTCGCAAATCCGCGCGATAACCGCAATTTTGGACCGTATCGGGGCGAAAACCGGCTTCGACGGCGCCTCGCCCGGCGATTGGGGATTGGTTACCGGATCGACCTTTTTTCTCCTCGTTGGCGCGGACCTGGGACCGCGCCGCGCATTATGGGATCGTGAGGTGTTGGCGGACGATCCCCACCATTTTAGTGGTCACCGCCTGCTCCTGGTCGGTGGGGACCTGGCAAGTGTAGGGGGAGAACAGGG
>DAHZDR010000161.1 GCA_027403435.1 Deltaproteobacteria bacterium | reverse complement strand
TGCTTATCGACCGCGGCGGCGAGCTTTTCGACCGCCGCCGCGTGCTTTTCCACGGCGATCGCATGGACCGAGATAGCGTGTTGTCCGGCCGCGCCGCCGGCGCCGGCGACGCCGCGCTCGAGGGAGCCGACGCGCGCCTCGAGCGAATGGGCGAGCGCGTCGAGATTGCTGAAGAGGCGGCGGCCGAAGAGCTCGCCGAGGGCGAAACCGCCGCCGGCGGCGAGCGCGATTCCGGTCAGAGTTGCGTCGATAACCATATTGCCTCCGATTTGGCCGCGGCCTCGGGCCGGCGGCGATTTGTGGCTGATGGCGCGCGATCCGCGCGCGGGTTCATTCGTATGCGCGGTTGAGCCAACCGCGAAGAAATTCCTCGTCGGCGCGCTTGGCGGCGGCCAGCGCGCGATAGTATCCGGCCGCCTCGGAGCGGAACGCGGCGAGCAGCGCGGGTTGATTGGCCGCGGCGGCGGCGGCGCGCGTGCTTTCGCCCACCACGCCGTCGTCGGCCACCGGCTGTTCGCAGGCGCGCAGCGCGCGCTGCAGGCAGCGCCCGGCGTTGACGGGTCCCATGTTCACCGCGAGGTCGAAAAGCTTCGCGCCGACCGTGGCCGGCAGGTCCGCGTATCCGTAACGCAGCCACCAGTCGCGGTAATAGATCGCAATCGCCTGCTCGCGCGTAAGCGCGCGGATATCCAGATCTGGATAGTTGCGGTGGGAAATTCCGAAACGGGTTGCGCCGCCCGGATCGGCGGGACTGTTGACATAGCCGCCTTCGTCGCGCAGCAGGCGGGAAATGGCGCGATCGAAGGCGGCCGGGTAGGAGGATTGGGGTGGGCTTGTTGGTTGGCGGGTCACGGGGCCGAAAGTACGCGGTCGAAGCGGCGCGGGTAAGGGTGAAATTTTTCACGACATCAGCGCCGCTTCTTCGATAATCAACTATTAGTTAATAATTGTTGACAGAAAGTGAGCAAGGCGCGGCGATGGCTTCGCGAACCAGGGCGCGACGCCGCCGCGTCAGGATAAAGAAAGGCGCCGCGCGCGCAGAACCGATCGGTTCCGCGCGCGGCGGCGCCCGTGAAGCGCGGCTAATGCGTCAGCGGGCGCGTTGGGGCGCGCGGGCCTCGGCCAGCACCTGAAATACCCGTCTGCGGGTGCATCCGAGCGCCCGCGCGATCGCGTCCACGCTCGCGCCACGCGCGCGCATCCGCAGGATCCGTTCGCGGCGCGGGGTGGGATTGGGCACGTCGATACGATCGCCGCCATAGACGCCGGCCAGGGCGATCGCGGTGGCGTGGCCGACGGCTTCGCTGAGGGCGTCGCCGGGTTCGGGAAAATGCGGGATGTAGAGGCGGGCGCCGCCGAACGCGGCGACCAGGCGGTTGGCGCCTTCGGCGCCGATCGTTCGCGCCAGCTCTTCAAGCAGGGCGCCGCGGCGGGCGGCGCTCGCGCCGGGCGCGGCGGCGGCGCGATCGGCGGTTTCCCGTCCGGTCCCGTTCAGTTCAACGGCGTGGGCCAGCGCGGCGCCCTGGGCGGCGCCGGGGTGGGGGCGGCGCATGAAGACGCGGCCCGGCTCGCGCATCGGCGCGCCGGGCCGCGGGCAATCGGGCGCGGGCGGAATTGACATCATCCGTTTGTCCATCAGACAGCCTCTTGCGATTCGAATTTGGCGCCGGAGCGCGACGCGAGTTGTGCGGTCAATCGATCGAGCAGGCGGGCGAAACCAGCGTCCTCGCGGCGGCGCCGGGCGATCGCCGCGCAGGCGTGAATCACGCTCGAATGGTCGCGGGCGAAGGCGCGCGCGATGCGTGGAAAAGAAGCGGGCGCGACGGGCCGGTTCGATCCCGTCGCGCCCGCCAGTTCCCGGCTCAGATACATCGCGACGTGCCGCGCGCAGGCCACGTGCTGGCGGCGGGTCGGGGCGCGCAGCTCAGCCGATTCGAGCCTGAAGACGCGCGCCACCAGGGCCTGAACTTCGTCGATTGTGACGGGGCGGGAGCGCTCGTCAATCATGATTGATTCCCTCCTGCGGCCGCGCCGAATCGGCGCGCGCCGTGCGAACGCGCGTGGCGCGCGGTCAGCCCGCCGCCGGCGGGGGGCCGATCATGCGCCTGACGCGCGGGATTTGGGCGTGATGAATCTGGAAAGCGTGACGAAGCCGAAAGGTTGTAGGGCAGCATCGCTTGCCGACGCCAACGCGCGCGGAAGCCTTGAGGCCAATGGAGAGGCAAGTATTTGGCTCAGTGGAGGCTTCAAAAAATTGGCGCTGTGAGGGCGCTCCTTGCCGGTTGAGGCCGCGCACGCCATCCGCCACTTCCGCCCTGAGCCTCCACTTTCGAACGTGTATATGCGGCGTGAGTTAACATGGACTATCCAAGGCGAAAACCCTGGGTTACTGGCGATCGAGAAACGAACTGGCCGTTGCGATCGGCACGTCGCTTGCATCTTCGGCGCAAGACACGCGTGACCAGCGCCGTCCGCTGGTTCTCACCGGCATCTTTGGAGCCGACGTTTTAGAGTCTTGAGAGCGGCGCGGCCGCGCGGTTGCCGGAGCTTGGGTTAAGACGTGAAGTATGGCGAAAGCTCTCAACCGTTGGAGAATCGGTTCGTCGAAATTAACCCGATGTGATAGAGCTATTGAAAACATGTGGAAAAACGCTTACTTGCGGCGATTGTGACCGCTACCTATATCCCACAGTGGGAGAATAATGTCAACTACTGTAGTAGATGAAGAGTTTCGCCGCAGACTCCGCCTGATCATGCAGCAATTCGGTTCGGTCGCGGATCTGGCGCGGGCCGTGGGCGTTTCCGACAACGCGATTTATAAGTGGGTTTCCGGCCGCGGTCAGCCCAGCATGATGAGTCTGGTGAATCTGGCCAAGGCGGCGGGAGTTTCGGTCGAATGGCTCGCGACTGGCCGCGGCGCCTCGGGCCGGATCAAAAGCGACGCGTCAGGCCCGACAGAGACCTGCGACTCGATCGTTACGACCGCTAAAGCGTCTCGCGCCGCTGGTGAACCGGCACCGCCGCCAAGCCCCCAGATCGTCGATTACGTGCGCCTGCGCGCCGACTGGCTGCAGCGGGTGCTGGGCGCCGACGCGCGCTCAGTCGCGATCGTCGTGGCGGTGGGCGATTCGATGGCTCCGACGATCGACGAAGGCGACCTGGCGATGGTGGATTTGCGCGAAAATCGTTTTCGCTACGACGGCATCTATGTCATTCACGCGGGCAAAGAACTCGCGATTAAGCGGATTCAGCGCCAGCCCGACGGCACGCTGCTGATCCGCGGCGATAATTCCGCCTATGAGCCGGCGACGGTCATGCCCGATCAACTCGATTTGCTGGGGCGGGTGGTTTGGGTGCTGGGTCGGCTGTGACCGCGCGGTAGCGACCCCTTTCGAATCGGAAAAGCGGCGATTCGCCACGCCCGGGACTCAGCTCCCGAAGCGGCCGTGGCGGCCGGCGCCGGCGGCGAAGCGGCGCGCGCCCGCGGCCGTTTCGCCCGAGCGGATCGTCGCGATGCCGTGGCGATATTCGTTGCTGAGCGCCGCGGCCAATCCGAGCGGCTCCTGCTCATAGGCGGAGAGCCGATCCGAACGCAGGCAGCGCTGCGGAAAGGCGGCGATTTGCCCGGCCAGCTCACGCGCCGCCGCCAGCGCCGCGCCTGGCTCCGCTAGCCGATTCACCAAGCCCATCCGCAGCGCCTCTTCCGCGCCGACTCCGCGTCCAGTCAGGATCATGTCGAGCGCGTGGCTCATTCCGATTAGCCGGGGCAGCCGGACCGTGCCGCCGTCCACCAACGGCACGCCGAAACGCCGGCAATAGACCCCGAAGACCGCGTCGCGCGCGGCGACGCGCAGGTCGCACCACAGCGCGAGTTCCAGACCGCCCGCGACGGCGTGGCCCTCGACCGCGGCGATCACCGGCTTGCCGAGCGACATCCGCGTGCATCCGAGCGGACCGTCGCCGTCTGGCGTCACCAGGTTGCCGCGCTCGCTGGCGACCGCCTTGAGGTCCGCGCCAGCGCAAAAGGCGCCGCCCGCGCCGGTGAGAATCGCGACGTTCAGCGCCGGGTCCGCGTCGAAGCGGCGGAAGGCGGCGGCGAGCGCGGCGGCGGTCGGGCGATCGACGGCGTTGCGCGCTTCGGGGCGGTCGATCGTGACGATCGCGATGGTTTCGGCGCTCTCGAATTTCACGGACGGCATCAAAACACCTCGGCTGGCCGCTCGGGGCGGCGCATGGACTGGCCGCTTTTCGATAGCATGCCGGCGCGCGCCTGGCCATTATCGACGCGATTGGCGCTCCGGCCCCTCGATGGCTCCAAGCTCTTGCCGCTGGTCCGTGCTGGCTTGAAGTTCGCCGCTGGAGTTCAGTAGCGGGAGGAAGCCGCTACTCAACCGAGTGACGACGCGCGGCGGAAAACCGCCTGATCATGCCCGGTCGATCCACAACATTTGACAATTACTCCGCCGATCGGCTACGACTAAAACTACACTCTAAAGTCTTTGCCCAACCCAATACCGCTCACTGAATCGAGCGGCTCCAAATGGAAATCCCGGCTTGGTAACATCACTGGGGTTTGATGCGGATGCGCCATGCCGCGCCGTTTCGTCAGGTTTCCAATTCCAATAATGAGGATGCAGCGATGGCAAATCAGCCCATGAGTAGTCCCTCCCGCAATCCATTTGCCAGATTCCTCCATGCCATTGCCCATGGACAAATTGCGCCATGGTACGGAGCCTATGCCCTGTTGGGAGCGCTTGCCTCCGGTTTCGTTCCGATCCTGGCGCCTTTGGTGATGGACGCGCGTGGCGCTTCCGCAACGCTGATCGGAGCCGTAATGGCCGCACTGAATCTGGGCCTGCTTTCCTGCCCGGTATGGGGGTCGCTGGCTGACGAGCGGCGGGCGTACCGGTTGGTTTTCTCGGTGGGCTTTGTGCTTCTGGGCCTTGCCATCGGCGCCTTC
>DAHZDR010000144.1 GCA_027403435.1 Deltaproteobacteria bacterium | reverse complement strand
TCCTGTTTGCCATTATAAGTGCTGGAGTATTTTCCCGTGCCGATAATCGTGTAGCGCACGTCGTCGGCGAAGTTGCCGAGGAAGCTTTCGGCCTCGCCCCTGGCCAGCGCCGCGAACATGTTGCGAATCATTTGCTTGTTTTCCACTGCGCTCATATCCACACCTCGCCAAAAGCGCTGATTGATTACGTCGCAGCGGCGGCGCGCCCATCCGCGCACGCCGTCCGCAAGGCCGATTCAGCGGCCGCTCGCCGCGGCGGCTTGCGCGTCCTTGAGCATCTCGCTGAATTTCGCCTGAAGCTTCGCGAGCTTGGGCGCGATTACATACTGGCAATAGGGCGCCGCGGAATTGTTACGATAGTATTCGCGGTGGTATTCTTCCGCCGGATAGAACTTATTCAGCGGTTCGACCTGCGTAACCACGGGGCGTTCCGTGAATACGGAACGGTTAAACTAGGCGATAACTTCTTCGGCCCGCCGCCGCTGATCGGCGGTCGTATAGAGGATAATCGAGCGATATTCCGCGCCGACGTCGGCGCCCTGGCGGTTCAGCGTCGTCGGATCGTGGGTCGAAAAGAAGACAATCAGCAATTCCTGATAACTCACCACGCCCGGATCGTATTCGACCTGAACGACTTCCGCATGGCCGGTGCGGCCGGAACCGACTTCGCGATAGGTCGGGTTTTCCGTGAATCCGCCGGCATAGCCCGACATCACGCCGGTCACGCCGCGCAACCGCTCGAACACCGCTTCCGTGCACCAGAAGCATCCGCCGCCGAACACCGCGATTTCCGTTTTACCCATGGCCGGTACTCTCACCACTGGAGTTGATAATCAGCGATCGCCCATACGCGCCGCCGCGGTTCCATTAACCGTCGCACATCCCGCCCGAGATTTTAGCGATCTCCGCGGGTCCGTAGCCAAGTCCGCGCAACACCTGGGCGGTGTCGACGCCGATTTCCGGCGCCGGCGCCGGACTGCGCTTGGCGGCGCCATCGACGAACACCGGGCTGTTGACCGTTTCGATCGCGCCGAGGTCCGGATACTCGAGCTTCACGATCGCCCCCGCCGCGCGCATCTGCGGATCCAGCACGACCTCGTCGAGCCGCGGCAAAGGCGCCCATTTGATATCGTTGGCCTTGAAAATGGCTTTCCAGTCCGCCAGCTCGCGGGTCTCCAATTGCGCTTGCAGAATCGCGTAAAGCGCGCCGGCGTTTTCGGCGCGCGCGGCGTTGGTGGCGAATAATTCGTTTGCCGCGAGTTCCGGTTGGCCGAAGGCGCGGCACAGGCGCGGAAATTCGTTGTCCGGGTCGATCAGCACCAGCAGGAACAGCTTGGCGTCGCGGCTCAGATAGACCGCGGTCAGCGGGTTCGGCGGATGTTTCTCGGCGCCGCGCTGCGGAAAGACCGCATTGAGCAACTTGGCCTGAATATCGCAGGCGTTAGCCCATGCCCCGCTCGCCATCAGCGAGGTTGTCACGCGCGACCCTTTGCCGGTCCGCTCGCGCCGATAAAGACCGAGCATGATCGCGCCGAACAGCGACATCGAGGTCGGATGGTCGCCGATGCCGGGACGGGGCGAGCCGGGCGAACCGTCGGCGCCGGCCACGCCGGTCATCAAGCCGGAGCGCGCCCAATAGGCCA
>DAHZDR010000091.1 GCA_027403435.1 Deltaproteobacteria bacterium | reverse complement strand
CTCAGTCAAGCGGGCGCCCGGCGCGCCGCCGTCCCTGGAAAAATCTTCGCAATTGCCGGGGGTTTCCGTGGAGCGGGTGATCGGTTTCGAACCGACGACCTTGTGCTTGGCAAGCACACGCTCTACCAACTGAGCTACACCCGCCCGAACCTGTTTACGCTGCCGAATTTGACCGGCTTTGTCAACGTCCATCCGCCGCGTGGGCCGGTTGTTCAGTTGCCGCGACGCTTATATCGCCGCGCGTCGCGCGATCGAGGCCCGTGTCCGCGGCGAGATCACGTCCCACATGCGGATAAAATAGTCCACGCCCGACCATACCGTGACGATCATGGCGATCCACAGCAAAAACATTCCGGCGGCAAAGAAATCGACGTGCAGCCAGACGTAATGGATCAGCAGACCGTGGATCGCGACCGACTGCAGCCCCATTTTGTACTTGCCCAACTCCTCGGCCGCGAGGATTCGTCCACGGCTGGCCGCCACCGCGCGCAAGCCCGTGACCAGGATTTCCCGCGAAACCATCACGACCACGATCCACGCGGGCACCCGCGGTTCCCGCGATATCGCCGCCAGCATGATCAGCGTGGCCGCGATCAGCAGCTTATCCGCCAGCGGATCGAGGATTTTGCCGAGATTACTGCCCGAGCCGTAGCTGCGCGCTATATAGCCGTCGAGGAAATCGGTAATCGTCGCGAGGAAAAAAACTCCCGCCGCCACCAGCGACGGTATCGGTTGCGGAAACGCGATTAGATAGACGAGCACCGGCACCGCCGCGATCCGCGTGAAGGTGAGCAGGTTGGGAGTGGTAAGCGTCATGCCGAACGCCTTTTGCCGAGCTATCCGCTGGCGAACCGCGACGGGCGCGCGCGCCTGTAATGCCAATTTTAGGCGATGGGCGGTGATCGAGTAAACCGTGGCCGTCGCGCGTTCGCCTGCTCCGGCGCCAGCGATGCCCCGGGCAATCGTTTGACTGTGACCGCCAGGTTAAAATAGCGTCATTTCAGACGGAAAGCCTTCGGCCGCATGGTTGTTCCCCGAATCGCCACGATCGCGCCCGAACCCGTCAGGTCCGCCCCCCGTATGAACCTCGACTCCCGTATCGACAGCGACTTTCTCGTAATCGGCGGCGGCATCGCCGGACTCATCTTCGCGATCAAGGCCGCCGAAATCGGCTCCGTGACGGTCCTGACCAAAGCCGCCAGCGACGAGGCCAACACCTCATATGCGCAGGGCGGAATCGCCAGCGTATGGAGCGTGGACGACTCCTTCGAATCGCATATCGAGGACACCCTGCGCGCTGGCGCCGGCCTGTGCGATCGGACCGCAGTCGAGACGATCGTGCGCGACGGACCGGACGCGGTGCGCGACCTAATCGCGTTCGGCGCCAATTTCACGCGTATCGAAGGCGGCGGCGAGGACGAATATGACCTTGGCCGCGAGGGCGGCCACAGTCATCGCCGGGTTCTGCACGCGCAGGATTTGACCGGCCGCGAAATCATGCGGGCGCTGGGCGAGGCCGCGCGCGCCCGGCCGAATATCCGCGTGCTCGAAAACCACGTCGCGGTCGATTTGCTGATCGCGCGGACCGCCGGCGGCGCGGCGCAATGCTGGGGCGCGTACGCGCTCGAAAAATCCTCGCGGTCGGTGCGCAAAATTGTCGCCCGAACGACCCTGCTCGCCACCGGCGGCGCGGGCAAGGTCTATCTCTATACGACCAATCCCGAGATCGCCTCGGGCGACGGCGTCGCGATCGCCTATCGGGCCGGCGCGCCGATCGCCAACATGGAGTTTTACCAGTTCCATCCCACCTGCCTGTACCATCCCGCCGCCAAGTCGTTCCTGATTTCCGAGGCGCTGCGTGGCGAGGGCGCGATTCTGCGCCTGCTCGACGGAACGCCGTTCATGAAGCGTTATCATCCCGACGCCGAACTTGCGCCGCGCGACGTCGTCGCCCGCGCGATCGACTCGGAGATGAAGCGTCTCGGCCTCGATTGCGTCCACCTGGACATCAGCCATCGCGATCCGGCCTATATCCGCGCGCGCTTCCCCAACATTTATCAGCGCTGCCTCGGCTATGGTTTCGACCTGACCGCCGGGCCGATTCCCGTGGTCCCGGCGGCTCATTACATGTGCGGCGGGGTGATGACCGACCTGAACGCGCGCACGCCGATCGCCCGGCTCTACGCCGCCGGCGAAGCCGCGATGACCGGACTGCACGGCGCCAATCGCCTCGCCTCGAATTCGCTGCTCGAGGCGGCCGTGATGGGCCGGCGGGCGTTCGCCGACGCGCGGCTCCAGCTCGCCCATGACGAAGGCGCGCCGCCGGCCTTCCCCGAATGGAATCCCGGCGCGGCGATTCAGAGCGAGCAGCGCGTGCTGATCACGCAAAGCTGGGACGAAATCCGCCGCCTGATGTGGAACTACGTCGGCATCGTGCGCGGCGACCGCAGGCTGGAGCGCGCGCTGCGGCGAATCCAGATGCTGCGGGAGGAAATCCACAGTTACTATTGGGATCATCTGCTGGATTCGGATTTGATCGAACTGCGCAATCTCGCCACGGTCGCGGAGCTGGTCGTGCGCTGCGCGATGGCGCGCAAGGAGTCGCGCGGACTGCACTACACGATTGACTATCCCGAGCGCGACGACGCCCGCTGTTTGCGCAACACCATCCTCCGCCGCGACGGCTAATCCGTTGCGAACGTCCCGATTGAATTTGGCGGATTGCGGAAAAGACCTGGGGAGATCGAGCGGGAGTTGCGCGCCGGCTTTGCCGGCGACTCCCCGTGCGCCTCGTCAAGCATCACGAGGCCTCTCGCGGCTGACTGCGGTGGCTACAGGCTCCCTGCGGTTACCGCAGTTGTTATTCCGGCTCCTTCCGCCCCCAATTGTTCAAACTCTTGGGCCCATGCCCGGCAGGCTGGTAAGTCGTTTGTTCCTGGCTTGTTGCACTGGGGCGGAAGCGGCAGGCTCACGCGGCTGCAGCCAGTC
>DAHZDR010000090.1 GCA_027403435.1 Deltaproteobacteria bacterium | reverse complement strand
GGCCGAACTGATCGGACGGATCGACGCTAAAGTTTACGTCAACAAGGAAGAGGCCGAGGGCGTGCGGCGCGTTGCGGGCCTGAGCGAATCCGATCTGGTCAAGGTAGAAGCCGGCGATACGTTCAAAATCGGCGGGCTCGGCGTGAAGTTTTTGCATACGCCCGGCCATACGCCGGGGTCGCAATGCTTCCTGGTCGAGGGCAACCTGATTTCGGGCGACACCCTGTTCGTCAATTCATGCGGGCGGGTGGATTTGCCGGGTTCGGATCCGGAGGCGATGTACTACAGCCTCAACCGTATATTGCGCAATCTCGACGATTCGACCGCGGTGTTTCCGGGCCATGCCTATTCGTCGGAGCCGTCCACGACGATCGGCGATCAGAAACTCCACAATATGTATATGCGGTTTCCGACGCTCGATGATTTTCTCGACGCGAGGGGCTATAGCCGGTGATCGGCGCCGGCATGGCGAAGACGCGGCCGTCCGGCGCCGGTTGACGTTACTGGAACCGTCGAATGGCTATGGCTGGAAGCGGCGAGGGCATGCGTCCGGAAGCCGAGCGGCTGCGCGAGCGGATCGATCGCCACAATCACCTCTATTATGTTCTCGACCAGCCTGAGATTACCGACGCCGAATACGACGCGTTGATGCGCCGGCTGGAGGCGCTCGAGCGGGAGCATCCGGAACTGCTCACGCCCGATTCGCCGACGCAACGGGTGGGCGCGGCGCCGAGCGAAAAGTTCGGCGTGGCGGTCCATCGGCGGCCGATGCTGTCCCTGGCGAACGCGATGGACGCCGCGGAAATGGCCGAGTTCGATGCGCGGAACAAAAGATTGCTCAAGTCCGACGCTGAAATCGAGTATGTCGCGGAGGTGAAGCTCGATGGCGTGGCGGTCGAGCTGGTGTACGAGGACGGCCGGCTGGCCGTCGCTTCGACGCGCGGCGACGGCGTCAACGGCGAAGACGTCACGGCGAATATCCGGACGATTCGCAGCGTGCCGCTCAGGTTAATCAAGCCGCCGCGTCAAACGCCGCCGAAACTGCTGGAAGCGCGCGGCGAGGTGATTTTTCCCAAACGCGCCTTCGACCGGTTGAACGCCGACCGGATTCGCGCCGGCGAGCCGCCGTTTGCGAATCCGCGCAACGCGGCGGCCGGATCGCTGCGGCAACTCGATCCGAAAATCACCGCGTCGCGTCCGCTCGAGATCTTCATCCACTCGCCGGGCGCGATGGAGGGGATCGAGTTCGCGTCGCAGTGGGAGTTTCTGCGGGGAATCAAAACGCTGGGCCTCAGGGTGAATCCGCTGTCGCGGGTATGCGCGGGCGTCGCCGCGGTGCTGGCGTACTGGAACGAACTGAGCGAAAAACGCCACGAGCTTGATTACGAGGCCGACGGCGTGGTGGCGAAGGTCAATTCCGTCGCGCTGCAGGAGCGGCTGGGCGAGGTTTCCCGATCGCCGCGCTGGGCGGTGGCCTACAAGTTCAAGGCGCGGCAGGCGCAGACGCGGGTGCGCGCGATCGAAGTGCAGGTCGGCCGGATCGGAGCGCTCACGCCGGTGGCGAAGCTCGAACCGGTGGCGCTCGCGGGCGTGACGATTTCGAACGCCTCGCTGCACAATCTTGACGAGATTCGGCGCAAGGATGTCCGCCCCGGCGACACGGTGTTGATCGAACGCGCGGGCGACGTGATTCCGTACGTCGTGCGCGTGACGAAGGAGGGCGATCCGCGCGCGGCGGAGTTCGAAATGCCCGAGCGTTGCCCGGAATGCGGCGGCGCGATCGTTCACGAGGCGGACGAGGTCGCCTACTTCTGCGTGAATGCGAATTGTCCGGCGCGGATGCGCGAGTCGATGCGGCATTTCGCCTCGAAAACGGCGCTCGATATCGACGGGCTCGGCGACAAGCTGGTGGCGCAACTGGTCGAGCGC
>DAHZDR010000074.1 GCA_027403435.1 Deltaproteobacteria bacterium | reverse complement strand
ACCATGTCCGTCATGCTCTTTGCCTTCATCAGCCTTGGCGATGGTCCGCGCCGGCTCGATCGCGCCCGCCGGCAGCATCGCCTGATTGGTCTCGATCACGCGGCCGAGAAACCGGTCCAGAATTTCCGCCGCGCGCAGCGGACGGAGCGGACGCGGCGCGCGGAAATCCACCGTGCGCGCCGTTCCCCAGAGATACCATTGCGCAGCGAGGACGATGACCAGCAGCACGCCAGAGCCCAGCAGCGTCGCAAAAGTTGGAGTCACCATGTGCAGAGCCTCCTTGCTCTTGAGTTTGAACATCAAGCATGATGCGTGCCATCGATAAATCGTTGAATCAATTGACCTTTCTGGACGGACACGAACCAAGTCGTTCGCTATTTGCGAAATAAAGGCAAAACGAAAACGATAGCCGTGTTTGCTGTCCAGCTTGTTGGAAAATTAGTAATACTTAAATAATAAAGTTGTGCATTAACCTCGGCGCTTAAGGTTTGCTTTCGCCCGCGCTTCGATCATCCTGACCTTCAGTGAACGACGTCAAAGACCAACCTGAGCGGATTGAAGGCACGCTCGAGCAGCTCCTCTACGTGAACGAGGCGAACGGCTACGCGGTCGCCGTGGTCGATCGCGTCGGCGCCGACGGCGTGCGCCAGCGCGTCACCGTGGTCGGCAACCTCGACGGCCTCGAAATCGGTTCGGGCCTGCGCCTAAGCGGCCATTTCGAACGCCATCCGCGTTATGGCGAGCAGTTCCGGGTCGAGGATTGCGAAACGACCCGGCCGGCCGGAGTCAATGCGCTCGAACGCTACTTGGCCTCCGAAATCAAGGGCGTCGGCCCCGCGCTGGCCCGGCGGATCGTCGAGCGCTTCGGCGAAGAGCTGCCCGGCGTGCTCGACCATACGCCCGAGCGGCTCCATGAGGTGCGCGGACTGCCGCGCGCCGTCGCCCAGCGGATTGCGCTGGCGTGGCGCGACGCCTCGGGCCTGCGCGAGCTGACCGTGTTCCTGCGCGGCCACGGCGTCGCGGCGGCCCATGCCCGCCGGATCCATCAGCAGTACGGCCGCGAGTCGCTTCAGGCGGTGCGCGACGACCCGTATCTGCTGGCGCGGACGATTACCGGCATCGGCTTTCGCACGGCGGACGCGATCGCCGAAAAGCTCGGCGTCCCGCGCAATTCGATCCAGCGGGCGCGCGCCGCGATTATCCATCTGCTGGAACGGATGGCCGAAGACGGGCATGTTTTCGCCCCCTTCGAATATCTCGAAATGCAATTCATCAGCGGCCTTGAGCTGGATCAGGAGATGGCGCGCCGGGCCGTGGACGAACTCGCCGCCGACGGCGAAGTCGTGACGGCCAAAGTTGGCGACGACGGCGAAGCCGTCTATCTGAAACGGCTCTACGACGCCGAGACCACGGTGGCCGAACGGATCCGGATGCTGGTCGCCGGGCGCGCGATGAGCGCGGCGGCGGCGGACAAGGCGCTGGCGGCGGCGGAAAAAGCGGGCGGCGTCACGCTCTCCGCCGAGCAGCATCGCGCGCTGCTGACCGCGTTGCGCGCCAAGGTCGCCGTGATCACCGGCGGACCGGGCACCGGCAAGACCACGCTGCTGCGGGCGCTGCTCAACGTGCTCGACGCCGCCGGCCTGCGGCCGACGCTTGCGGCGCCGACGGGACGGGCCGCGCGCCGGCTGGCGGAAGCGTCGGGCCGCGAAGCCAGGACCATCCATCGGCTGCTGGAATATTCGCCCGAGACGGGGGATTTCCTGCGCTCGGAGAAATTTCCGCTGCGCACCAATTTTCTGGTGATCGACGAAGCCTCGATGATGGACCTGGAGCTGGCGGCGTGTCTGACGCGGGCGCTGACGCCGGCGGCGGCGCTGCTGCTGGTGGGCGATCGCGATCAGTTGCCGTCGGTCGGACCGGGCAGCGTCTTGCGCGACGTGATCGCCTCCGGACTCGTGCCGGTCGCGGAGCTGCGCGAGGTCCATCGCCAGGCGCGCGCCAGCCTGATCGTCGCCAACGCCCATCGGATCAATCACGGCGAGATGCCGGATACGGCGAACGGCGCGGAAGGCGACTTCTTTTTCTTCGAGCGCAATTCGCCCGAGGACGTCGTCGCGACGATCAAGCAGCTCGTGAGCGCCCGGCTGGTCGGCCGTTTCGGCATCACCGATCCGCGCGAAATCCAGGTGCTGACGCCGATGAATCGCGGGCCGCTGGGGGCGCAGGCGCTCAATCGCGAATTGCAGGAGTTGTTAAATCCTCGGGGACGCGAATTGCGCGCGGGCGATCGGCGCTTCCGCGAAGGCGATCGCGTTATCCAGTTGCGCAACAATTACGACAAGCTGATTTTCAACGGCGCGATCGGCCGGATCGCCGGAATCGATACCGAACGCATGCGCGTCGGCGTCAACTTCGACGAAGGGCACGCCGAATATGATCTGGCGGAACCCGATGAAGTCGGACTCGCCTACGCAATCTCAATTCACAAGAGCCAGGGCAGTCAGTATCCGGCGGTGATCGTGCCGATTCATCAGACCCACTTTTTGATGCTGCGGCGGAACTTGCTATACACGGCGATCGCGCGGGCGGAGCGGGTATGCGTACTGGTGGGGACGCGCGGCGCGCTCAAGCAGGCGGTGCGCAACGAGGACGAGCGCCGCCGCTTCAGCCGGTTAGCGGATCGACTGCGAGTCGATTGACGACTCTCCGTAATTTACATATTCTCCAAAAAGCTAATGGAAGAGTTCATCAGAAATATGCAGCGGTTCTTGGCTCAAATAGCCATTACTCCGTCTGCCACGCGTGGAGAACGTAGACCGGGCGTTAGAGCGGCTATCATTAACACCTTGTCGGAACTGCCGCTTGCTGATTTTGCAAATCAGGAACGTTTCGCAATGAACCTTGAAAAGTGGACTGACAAGCTGGGCACGTCATGTACCCGGCGCGTCTCGTT
>DAHZDR010000070.1 GCA_027403435.1 Deltaproteobacteria bacterium | reverse complement strand
CTTCTCGGGCACGCGCGCCGCCGACGGCGCCAAGGCCGCCTGACCCGGCGCATAGTTGACGGATGGCGACACTCAAGGCGATTCGCCGGCGCATCGCGTCGGTCAAAACAACCCAGCAGACCACGCGCGCGATGAAGCTGGTCGCGGCCTCGCGGCTGCGCCGCGCGCAGGAGGCGCTGCATAACGCGCGGCCCTATCACGAGGCGCTCAAGCGCGTCGCCGATTCGCTGCTCGCCTCGGCGCCCGAGGCCCTGGGCGCCCCCGAAGGCGCCCGGCGCGCGCTGATGCTGGTGGTGGTCGCCTCGGACCGCGGCCTGTGCGGCGGCTACAACGCGAATCTGCTCCGGCTCGCCGAGGAGACGATGCGCCAGGCGCGGACCGACGGGCTCGAGGTCAAACTGTTCGCGATTGGCCGCAAGGGAACGGAGCATTTCCGGCGCGCGGGGACGCCGCTTGACGGCGAGCGGATCAACAACGCGCCGCGGCTCGCGACCGTCGGTCTTGCGCGCGACGTCGCCGCGCTGATGCTGCGCGAGTTCCGCGCCGGCGCGGTATGCGCAGCGGGCGTGATCTATGCGTCGTTCCGCTCGGCGATTTCGCAGCGGCCGACCTACGAAAAACTGCTGCCGGTGGCGCCGCCGGCGGCGGACGCCGCCGCCGGCGCCACCGATTATCTGATCGAGCCGAGCGCGGCCGAACTGATTCCGACGGTGATGCGCGGTTACGTCGAGGCGGCGATTTTTCGCGCGCTGCTCGAAGGCGAAGCCAGCGAGCATGGCGCGCGGATGACCGCGATGGACAGCGCCACCAACAACGCGGCCGATATGATCGCGCGGCTGACGCTGGCGATGAACCGCGCGCGCCAGGCGCAAATAACCAGGGAATTGATGGATATCGTCGGCGGCGCCGAAGCCCTGCGCGGCTGATTCGCCGCCGCGCCCGCGAACTTTTTCTCAGGATAAAGACCTTTGCCATGAGCTCACAAGCAACCGGCCGTATCAGCCAGATTCTCGGCAACGTTATCGACGTCGAGTTCTCCAACGGATCGCTGCCGGCGATCTTCAGCGCGCTGCGCGTCACCAACCCGGCGATCGACGATCGTCCGGGCAACCTGGTGCTCGAAGTCGCGCAGCATCTGGGCGAAAACACCGTCAGATGTATCGCGATGGACACCACCGACGGACTCGTCCGCGGCATGGAGGCGCTCGACACCGGCGCGCCGATCACCGTGCCGGTCGGCGAAGTGACGCTCGGCCGCCTGATGAACGTCATCGGCGAGCCGGTCGATGAGGCCGGTCCGATTACCTCCGATTTGCGGATGCCGATCCATCGCGACGCTCCGGCTTTCGCCGAGCAGGCGACCGAAATCGAAATCCTCGAAACCGGCATCAAGGTGATCGATCTGATCTGCCCGTACGCGCGCGGCGGCAAAATCGGACTGTTCGGCGGCGCCGGCGTTGGTAAGACCGTCACCATCCTGGAGCTGATCAACAACGTCGCCAAACAGCATGGCGGCGTCTCGGTGTTCGCCGGCGTCGGCGAGCGCTCGCGCGAGGGCAACGATCTCTATCGCGAACTCGAGGAATCGGGCGTGCTCTCGAAGACCGCGCTGGTCTATGGCCAGATGAACGAGCCGCCCGGCGCCCGCGCCCGCGTCGCCCTCACCGGAGTCACCGTCGCCGAATATTTCCGCGACGAGCAGGGCAAGGACGTGCTGCTCTTCATCGACAATATTTTCCGCTTCGTGCAGGCCAACTCCGAAGTTTCCGCGCTGCTCGGCCGGATGCCCAGCGCGGTTGGCTATCAGCCCACGCTGGGCACCGATATCGGCGAACTGCAGGAACGGATTACGACGACCAAAAAAGGCGCGATCACCTCGGTGCAGGCGATCTACGTGCCCGCCGACGACTATACCGATCCGGCGCCGGCCACCACTTTTTCGCATCTGGACGCGGTCACCGCGCTCGAGCGCAAAATTTTCGAAAAGGCGATCTTTCCCGCGGTCGATCCGCTCGCCTCGACCTCGCGCGTGCTCGATCCCCAGGTGGTTGGCGAGGAGCATTACCAGGTCGCGCGCCAGGTGCAGCAGATTCTGCAGCGCTACAAGGACCTGCAGGACATCATCGCGATTCTCGGCATGGACGAGCTTTCCGCCGAGGACAAGCTGGTGGTGGCGCGCGCCCGGCGGGTCGAACGTTTCCTGTCGCAGGCGATGCATGTCGCGCAGCCGTTCACCAGTATTCCCGGCGCCTACGTGTCGCGCGCCGAAACCGTGCGCGGCTTCAAGGAAATCCTCGAAGGCAAATGCGACGATCTGCCCGAGCAGGCCTTTTATCTCGTCGGCACGATCGACGACGCCCGCGCCAAGGCCGAACGCCTCGCGCGGGGCGAGGCCCGCTAGCCGGAGCGCGTCGCGATGGCCGATACGTTCAATTTCCGGCTGATCACGCCGACCGGCGTACTCTTCGACGGCACCGCCGAGCAGGTCACGGCGGTCGGACCGCTGGGCGAGTTCGGCGTCCTGCCGATGCATACGAATTTCATCACGTCGCTCGTGCCGGGCGTGATTACGATCAAGCTCGGCGAGGCCAGCTTCAATGAATTCCTGCTCACTGGCGGACTCGCCGAAGTGAAGGACGGCGCGATGACCGCGCTGGCGCTCGAAGCCCAGGATCCCGGCGGCGTCGATAGCGCAGGCGCCGCCCAACAGGCCGTGGCCGCGGAACAGCGGCTCGCCACGATGAGCATGTTCGATCCGGAATACGAAGAGGCGGCGCAGGCCCTCGCACTCGCCCGGACGCGCGCCCAAATCGATCACCTGCGCCGCGCGCCGCGCTGAAGCCGCGCGCCGCTTCCGGCGCCGCCGGCGACTGCGCGCGCGGACTCCATACTCGCGCCGCCGGTGAGCGCTTTTCGCGTTCGCGCCCCCATCCGGCGGCGTCGCCGCGATCGCCCGCCGCGCGGCGGCGAAGATCTTTTGTAGCCGAATTTCGCTAAATCGATCGTCCGCCCGATTACTTCGTCCGTAAATTCAGTGTTAACTGGTTGGCGAACCTGATTTGCAGCCGCCGCGCCGCCATGTCCGAAAGTTCGATGATCCGTCCAGCCGCCGCCCGGCCCATCCGCGCGCGCGGCCGTTTTGCGTTGCGTTGCGGCGCGCTCGTGCGCGTCACGATGCTCGCCGCCGCGATCGCGCTTTGCGGCGGGCGGGCCGCGCGCGCCGCCGACGCGCCGCCGCAGTGCGCGTGGCCGATCGAAGTGGACGGCTCGGGTCCGTCGAACCTCGCCTATCCCGACCCGAACGCCGCCTATTGGGTGACGCCGTTCGATCCTGGCGCCTGGTCCAAATTGATCGTCCGCGGGCGCTTTCCCAGCGCCCGCCTGATGGAGCTGGCGGCTTTCGACGCGCGCGGGACGCAGATTTCCGGCCTGATCGATCTGCATATCGCGCCCGACAAGGGCGGCCTGAATCCGTTCCGCCCGGATAGCGCGTCGGCGAAACCGGCCGCCCACAATTACACGGTGACGGTCGGGCGCAAGCGCGACAATTCGCATAATTATCTGGGCGTGGCGAAAAACGGATTCGCCTGGCTGGTCTATCGCGTCTATACGCCCAACCGCGCGATTGATCGCAAGGGCGGCGTGCCGCTTCCAACTCTCACGCTGGTCGCAGCGGACGGCCGCGCGAAGCCGCTTGCGGCTTGCCGCGGCCAACGTTATCCCGAAGCGATCGCGCAAACCGCCCGCATGCTGCGCGCGTTTGGCGATCCCGGCGCCGTCGCGGCCGACTATCTGGCGAATGCGGCCTCGTCCGGGCCCGCGCCGTCGGCGACGGCTGAAGATTCCCTCGCATGCGCCGACGCGCCGCCCGCGTTCCACGCGCGGCGGCTCGGCGGCCTCTTTCGCTACGACGCGGTCAAGCTGCTGGCGAGCGGCGGCATTTGTCCGGCGCGCGATCGCATCGTCGTGGTGCGGGGCAAGGCGCCCGGCTTTCCCGACACCTTTCCCGGCGCGCCCGTATGGAAGCCGGCCCCGCGCGCGGGCGCAATCGCGATGCGCTACTGGTCGCTATG
>DAHZDR010000045.1 GCA_027403435.1 Deltaproteobacteria bacterium | reverse complement strand
GCAATCGTCGCCGCGGCCGCGCTAACCTTTGCGATGCGCGTCTTTTATCGTCGATGGCTCGGCGGAATTACCGGCGATTTGATTGGCGCGGCCGGTGAAATCGTCGAAACCGCCGTCCTGATCGCGCTCACTTGCTGAGCTGATGACGGCGGCGCGTCGTCACTTGAGCCGTAGCGGATAGCCAGCCGCCATCAGGAACGCTTCGTCGGCGACCCCGGCAATTTTCTGATTGGTCCATCCGAGCAGATCGCGGAAGCGCCGCGCCAGCGGATTTTCCGGCACGATTCCCGACCCCACCTCGCCGCTGACGACGATTATGCGCGGCCGCGCCGCCGCGATCGCCGCCGCAAGATCGTCGGCGGCGCGCGCAATCGCCTCATCGTCGAGGCCCTGGCCGAGCAGATTCGAAAGCCACAGGGTCAGGCAGTCGATTACGGCCACGCCCGCGCCGCCATCCGGGATTTCCGCGATCGCCCGCGCCAGCGCGATCGGCGCTTCGATCGTGACGAATTCCGCCGGCCGATGCGCCCGATGGCGCGCGATACGCGCGCGCATTTCGTCATCGAGCGCCTCGGCGGTGGCGATAAAATAGCGCGGCGTCGCCGCCCCTTCCGCCGCCATCGCGAGCGCATGGGAGCTTTTGCCGCTGCGCGCGCCACCCGTGATAAACGTCACCCTGGCCATTATCAGGATGCTAACCGATTTTAGCGCGGGCGGGAAAAACGCGTGCGCGCCCTTCGCTCCGGCGCTTCACAGTGACAGGCCGGCCGCGCTTTACGTTGCGGCCCGCTCGCGCGCGAAGCAGGCCGCGAAGGCGGCGCGCACGCGCGCCCGTCGCCGCTCGAGTTCGTCGAGCAGACGGACGGCCGCGTCGGCGCCTTCATAGCCCATCCGGCGCGCGAGCGGCGCGAGTTCGTCGAGTTGGGTCGGCAGCGCCCAGGCGGCCTGATCGGTTTCGATCCGCAGGCGGTTTTCAAGCCGGCTCAGGAAGCGATAGTCGTCTTCGAGCGCCTCGGCCTCGCCGGACGGGATCAGACGGGCCGCGCCGAGCGCCCGAATCAGCGCGATTGTGCCGCGCCGGCGCAATTCCGGGAAGGCGCAGCCGTGGCGCAACGCCATCATATGGGTCAGGAATTCGATATCGACGAGGCCGCCGCGGCCCTGTTTGAGATTGAGCCGATTGCGGGTTTCGGCGCCGATCTCATGCTCCATCCGCGCGCGCATCGCGGCGATTTCCGCAGTCTCCGCGTCGTCGAGGCCGCGGCCGAAGACGAAATCGCGCCGGGCCTGCTCGACTTCGTCCCATAGCCAGCCGTCGCCGGCGATTACGCGCGCGCGCACCAGCGCCTGCCGCTCCCATACGGCGGAACTGTGGCGATGATACTCCCGGAAACCGTCGAGCGAAGTGACCAGCGGCCCGGCATTGCCGGAAGGCCGCAGGCGCAGATCGATTTTGTAAGCTAGGCCCTCGCGCGTTGGCGCCTCGAGAATCGCGATCAGCTTTTGCACGATTTGCGCCGCCGCTTCGTGTCCGGCGCCGGCCGTTTCGCCGCCGAGGTGATGCACGAAAATCAGGTCAAGGTCGGAATTGTACGACATCTCGGCCGCCCCCAGGCGACCCATCGCGACCGCGCACAGCGCCAGCGCCGGCGGGGTCGCGCGGCGGGCGTTAACCTCCGCCCGCGCCCGCGCCAGGGCCTCGGCCAGCACCGTCTCCGCAAGCTGGGTCAGCTCGCTTTGCAACTCTTCGAGTTCGAGGTTGCCGGCCAGATCGGCGATCGCGATGCGCAGGAACTCCTGATGGCGGAACGCGCGAAGCGTATCGAGCCGCGCCTCGAAATCGGCGCTCGCCGCGACCAATCCATGCAGTTCCGCGCGCAATTCCTCGCGCGT
>DAHZDR010000042.1 GCA_027403435.1 Deltaproteobacteria bacterium | reverse complement strand
GGAGAGCGCGGCGGGCGCGCCGGAGACGGAGAGGCTGGGGGCGGTCTGTCCGATTTGGCCGACTTGGCCAAGTTGGCCGGCGGCCGCGGCGGGCGCGAGCGCGCTAATTGTCAATAAACTTGCCGCAAAAATTCCAAACTTCGTCATCGAAGATGCTTCCCGGTTGGGCGTCCGGCGGCGCAGCGCGGCCGGACGCGGGCACTTTCAATCGGCGCTTTGCGCAACTTCGGCCGCCGCTTCTTTTGCGGGCGCGGCGCGCAGCGTGTATTTCACCGCTTCGCCGCTGGCCAGGTTGTTGCTGTAGGTGGCGAGGACCAGCGAATCGTCGGTCAGGCCGGACTTGATTTCGACGTAATTGCCGTCGTTGATGCCGGTGTGGACGCGGACCGTTTTGAGATGGCCGTCTTCGACCACCATCACGCGGCTCGCCTTGCCGGCGCCGTGGACCGCCGACACCGGCAGCCGCAGCACGTTGGGATGGCGCTGGAGGTCGATGATGACGTGCGCGTAGCTGCGCGGATAGATCACCCGGCCGGGATTGTCGATATCGACCTCGGCCAGCATGGTCCGCGTCGCGAGGTCGAGGGCGGTGGCGTAGCGCGCCACCGCGCCCTTGAACACGCGGCCGGGAAATTCGTCGAAGCGCAGTGTCGCGGGCGTGCCCTTGTGAATATACGGATACGATTTTTCCGGCACGTAGATATAGATGCGGAGCTTGTCGATGTCGGCGAGGGTGAGCACCGGGCCGCCGCCCGAGCGATGGCCGCCGGCGCCTTCGGTCGCGCCGGGGGAAATCAGCGCGGAGGTTTCGTTCATGCCGATGTCGCCGCCGCCGGCGCGGATCAGGGCGCCGGGATCGGCGAAGCGGCCAGTGATCACGCCGTCGAACGGGGCGATAATTTCGGTATAGCCGACCATGGTGGCGAGCGTATGCACGGCGGCCTGCGCCTCGCCGTACTTGGCGTAGGCGATATCGACGTCTTCCTGCGAAACCAGCCGCGGATCGCTCTTCTGCACGCGCCTGAGCCGCTGATAGGTGACGCGGGTAATGACGAGCGTGGCCTGGGCGCGGGCGAGATTCGAGTGCAGTTCGGGCACCTGGACGACGGCCAGCACCTGGCCTTTTTTCACGAAGTCGCCCTTGTCCACGCTAATGGACTGGAGATAGCCGGTGACTTTGGCGTGCAGGGCGGCCTCGTAAAAGCCGACCACGTCGCCGGGCAGATCGATGGTCCGCATCATCGTGCCGCGCCGCGGATGAATCACGGTGACGGTGGGCAGGGCGGGCGGCGCGGCGGGATCGGCCGGTTTGGCGCAGCCGAAAGCGAGCAGGCTGGCGAGGCCTAGCAGGGCGGCCGCGGCGCGGAGCCGCGTGACGCCCGCCGCGGCGGAGCCTTGCGTCGTTCCGCGGAGCGTGCGAGGACGTGGCGGATCGATTGACGGAATGGCGTCAATCATGGTTTGGCGAATGCCGCTTTGACGGCGAACCAGCGCGCGAATCACTTGTTTCCTCCAGCGCGTTCAATCCGCGCATAGAAAAATTCATAGAT
>DAHZDR010000037.1 GCA_027403435.1 Deltaproteobacteria bacterium | reverse complement strand
TCGCGGCGCCATCGAGCGCGGCGATGCGATCCTCCGCGATCGCGCCGCGTTCGCGAATCAGTTCGTGCAACTCGTCGGGATTGCGCGGGCGATAACCCGGCGCGGTCGCGTCGAGTTCGGCGCGGATGCGCGCGAGCGCCTCGGGCGCGATCAGGCCGGAGAGATCGTCGTCGCGGAACACTTCCTCGGCCAGCGCGCGATTCATCGTAACCGAGCGGCTGCGGCGATCGGCGCGTTCGCCGCCGTCGAGGAACGAATAGTCCCACGCCAGCAAAATCCGCTGCGCGAAGACCGACGGCGCGACGCTATCGACCGTCCGCACCCGCACTTCGCCCGCTTCGATTCCGGCGAGCAACGCGGTCAGCCTGGGCGCGTCGGCCGATTCCTCAAGACACTCGCGCATGGTTTCGGCCACGATAAAGTGGTCGGGAATTTCGATCTCCGGCGGACGATTCTCGAAGCAGGCGTTGCGTTGCGGGAAAAGCGCCGCGATCAATTCCTGGGTGCGCAGCCGCTGAATCCACGCCGGCGCCTTGCGCCCGCCCAGCGAGCGCATCACGACAAGCGCGCGCGAGGCGACGTGGCGGAAACGCACCTCGAACATCGGCGCGTCGAGCAGCGCCTGCGCCAGCACCCGCGCCGCGTTGCGCGAATCGAGCATCGCCAGCAGCTCGCCCAGCTCGAAGCTGTGGCGCGAGTTGAGCGCGAGCAGCGCGCCGTCGTCGATCGCGGACGCCTGAATTTCGAAATCGAACGACTGGCAGAGCCGTTTGCGCAGCGCGAGGCCCAGGCCCCGGTTGAAGCGGATTCCGAACGGCGCGTGGATTACGACCTGGGTTCCGCCGACGCCGTCGAAAAAACGCTCGACCACGATCGTCCGTTCGTCGGGCACGACGCCCAGCGCCGCGACGCCGCGCCGAATCCATGCGACCGCCTGGGCGGCGGCGTTTTCGTCGAGCGCGCAATCGGCCGCGAGCCAGCGCGCGGCCGCGGCCGCGCCGTCCTCGCCAGCGGCGGCCAGCCGCGCGATTTCCCGGCGCAGATCGAGGACTTCGGCCGAGAGCGCGGCCGAACGGCCGCCCGCCTCGGTCTGCCAGAACGGCAGCGACGGCGCCATCCCGGGCGCGGGCTCGACCAGCAGGCGGTTCTTCGCGATACCGAGAATGCGCCACGGCGTCGAGCCGAGCGAGAAGACGTCGCCGCGCGAGGACTCCTGCGCGAAGTCCTCCTCGACGTCGCCGATTTTGCGGCCTTCGGAGGCGATTACGGCGTCGTAGTTGCCGCTTTCGGGAATCGTGCCGCCGGACGTAATCGCGGCGAGCCGGGCGCCGCGCCGGGGCCGCACGCGCCGCGCGCTTCGGTCGTAATAAATTTTCGGCGCCGCGCCCGCGATCCGCTCGGGCAAATGCGCCGCCATCTGTTCGAGCAGCCGCTCCAGTTCCGCGTCGTCCAGGCCGGCGTAGTTATGCGCGGCGCGCAGGATTGCGAGCAGTTCGCCGCGCGCGAGGTCTTCCTCTTCGGCGGCAATCGCCACGATTTGCTGCGCGGCGACGTCGAGCGGCGCGCGCGCGACTTCGACCTCGTCGAGCCGGCCCGCGCGAATCGCCCTGACGGCGGCGGCGCATTCGATCAGGTCGTCGGTCGTAAGCGCGAAAAAACGGCCCTTGGGGGTCGCGCCCAACTGATGGCCCGAGCGGCCGACGCGCTGCACGGCGGCGGAAATCGATTTCGGCGAATCGATCTGGCAGACCAGATCGACCGCGCCCACGTCGATACCAAGTTCCAGCGACGCGGTCGCGACGATCGCTTTCAGTTCGCCGCGCTTGAGCCGCCGCTCGGCCTTGAGCCGCTCGGCGCGCGCGAGGCTGCCGTGATGCGCCATTACGGCGTCGGCGCCCACCCGCTTTTGCAGCGCGAGCGCAATCCGCTCGGCCCAGCGGCGCGACAGCGTGAAGACCAAGGTCGTGCGATGCTCCCGGATGAGGCCGGCGACGGCGTCGTACATCGCTTCCCAATGCGGATGGGTCGCCAGCGGGCCAAGTTCGGGACCGGGCGCGATCACGCGCAGGTCGAGCGCGCGGGGCGCGTCGTCGGCGCGCACGATTTCGACCGGGCGGGGACGGCGCGCGCCGTCGCTGGCGACCTCGCCGCCGGCCAGAAAGGCGGCCAGCGTCGCAATCGGATTGAGCGTCGCGGAGAGTCCGATTCGCACCGGCCGCGGCGCGCCGCTGTGGCGCACCAGGCGCTCCAGCCGTTCGAGCGTAAGCGCCAGATGGGCGCCGCGCTTGTCGCCGGCGATCGCGTGCAATTCATCGACGATCACGTAACGCACGGCGCGCAATTTTTCGCGAAACCGCGGCGAGGTCAGCAGGATAAACAGCGACTCGGGGGTGGTGACGAGAATCTGCGGCGGCCGCCGCAGCATCGCGTTGCGCTCGTTCGCGGGAGTGTCGCCAGTGCGCAGGCCGGCGCGCACGGGAGCGAACTCGACGCCCATCTCGGCGGCGACCGCGCGCACGCCGGCGAGCGGCTCTTCGAGGTTCAGGCGAATATCGTTGGCGAGCGCCTTGAGCGGCGAGACGTAGAGGACCGCAACCGTGTCGCCCAGGCGGCCGGCGGCGGCCTCGCCGCTTAGCCGATCGATCGCCCACATGAAGGCGGCGAGCGTCTTGCCGCCGCCGGTCGGCGCGCACAGCAAAACGTCATGGCCGGGCGGATCGGCGGCGCGCGCAATCACCGGCCATCCGCGCGCCTGCGCCGGCGACGGCGCGCCGAAGCGGCGGCGGAACCATTCGCGCACGGCGGGACTGAAATCGGCGAGCGGCACGTCCGGATTTTAGCACGCCGCCATGCGCCCGGCCCCGCGCCGCGGAACCGGCCGCGTCAGCCGCCGCCGGCGCGGCTCACGCTTTGAGCAGTTCGGGCAGGCGGGCGGTGAATTCGCTGCGCGAGAGCACGAGGTCGAAACCGGCCTCGCGCGCGGCCTTGAACGCCTTCAGATCGACGTGCGAGGCGAAGCCGATCAGCCGCGCGGCGGGCGCGGCGGCGCGCATCTCGCGCAAGCTTTCGGCGAGGGGAAAATGGCTATCGGAGAGATCGACGAAAATCACGGCCGGAGCGCTTTCCGCGGCGCGAACGCGGGCGATATCGAGCGTCGCCGCCGCAACGGCCGGAACGCCGAGCGCGTCCGCCACGCCCTCGATTCGCGAGCGCAGCATCAGATCGCGCACCATCATCAGAACCGTCGCGGCCATCAGCGTCAGCGCCTCCCCGGCTTAAAGATCGACTCGATCGCGCGCGAAACGCGCGGCGGAAAACGGCGCGGGATCGATCGCCGGGCGGCGTCCGGCGACGAGGTCGGCAATCACTTCGCCGGTTAGCGCCGAGAGTAAAATTCCGCTGCGGTAATGGCCGGTCGCCCAGATTACGTTGGGCGCGGTCGGCGACGGACCGAGCACCGGCAGCAAATCGCGCGTGGCCGGGCGCAGACCGGCCCAAGCCTCGCGAAAACGCAACTCGCCGATCGCGGGGGCCATGGCCGCCACGCCGCGCGCGATCTTTTCGATTCCGGCGAGCGTCACGCTCTGGTCGTAGCCGGCCTCCTCCATCGTCGAGCCGGCCAAAATCCGCCCGTCCCGACGCGGCACCAGGTAGCCGCGCGGCGAAAACAGCGCCGGGCCGAGCAGGCGCGGGCGCGCCTCGAAGCAGAGGATTTGCCCGCGCACCGGAAACAGCCGCACGCGATCGCCTTCGAGGCCGCGGATTTCGTGCGACCATGCGCCCGCCGCGATAATCACGAGGTCGGCGTCGAGCCGCGCGCCGTCGTCGAGCCGCACGCCGGTCGCGCGTCCGCCGGCCGTGACGATCGCGTCAACGCGGGCGTTTTCGCGAACGGCCGCGCCGGCGGCGAGCGCCGCCGCGACATAGGCTTGCGTGAGCTTGCGATTATCCACCCGCCGATTATCGGAGAAATGCAGGGCATGCACGATGGCCGGCGAAATCGCCGGTTCGAGCCGCCGCGCTTCGGCGGGCGACAACTCCTCGACCAGCGCCCCGCACTCGCGATGCCAGCGGGCGCGCGCGGTCAGTTCGGCGTGTTCGGCGGCGTCCAGCGCAAGATACAGAATCCCCTGCGCGTCATATTCGGGATCGACGCCCGAATCCGCAATTAGCCGTTCGACGGTCGCCGCGAAAACGCGGCGTCCAGCCATGCACAGATCGAAGAACAGTCCGGCGCTCTGCGCTTCGGCTTGCGGCGCGATCATTCCGGCCGCGGCCCATGACGCCTCGCGCCCAAGCCGGCCGCGCTCGAGCACGGTGGCGGCGACGCCGTCGCGGGCGAGCCGCCAGGCAATCGCGCCGCCGATAATTCCGCCGCCGACAATAACCGCTTTCACGTAAATGCTCCCGCTGGGCGCGCGCCGCGCCCGTCTCCAGCGCTAGCTTAGCGGCGCGCGCGGGGGTATTCCATCGAACGGACCGGCCGCGCCCGCGGCGGGCCGGCGCCACCAGCAACCCGGCGCCACGGCGGCGCCACAGGGGAAGTATGCGATGAAGCGGCCGATGCGCGGTATCGACACACGCCTGATCCATGCCGGCGAGCCGGATCCCTTAATCGAGGGCGCCGTCAGCATGCCCATCTTCCAGTCCTCGACCTTCGCCTATCGCGGCGGGACGGATGATCACGCGCTGCGTTATATCCGGCTGAACAATACGCCGAATCACGACGCGCTCCATCGCAAGCTCGCGGCGATCGAAAACGCCGAATCCGCGCTGGTGCTGGCGAGCGGGATGGCGGCGATTACGACCACGCTGATGGCGCTGATGAGCGCGGGCGATCGGATGATCGCGCAGGATTGCCTGTACGGCGGCGCGCACGACCTGATGCGCCATGAGTTCCCGCGCTTCGGCCTCGGCGTGGATTTCGTTGACGCCGGCGACCCCGCTTCATGGCCCAAGGCGCTGACGCCCAACACCCGCGTCTTTTACGTCGAGACCATCTCGAATCCGCTGATGCGGGTCGCGGACCTGCGCGCGGCGGTCGCGTTTGCGCGCGACCACGGCCTGATCGCGATCGTCGATAACACCTTCGCCAGCCCGATCAATTTTCGTCCCGCCGCCGCCGGTTTCGACCTTTCGATCCATAGCGGCACGAAATACCTTGGCGGCCATTCCGATGTCGTCGCCGGCGCCGTGATCGGGCGCGCCGATCTGGTTACGCGCATCAATCGCGCCGCCGCGCATCTCGGCGGATCGCTCGATCCGTACGCCTGCTTTTTGATGCATCGCGGGATCAAGACGCTGGGCGTCCGCGTGCGCCATCAGAATCAGGCCGCGGCGGCCATCGCGCGGTTCCTTGCGGACGCCAGGCAAATCGCCAAGGTCAATTACCCTGGCCTCGAGACGCATCCCGACCACGCTCGCGCCCGCGAACTCCTGGACGGCTACGGCGGGATGCTGAGTTTCAAGATGAAAGGCGGAGTTGCGGCCGCCGACGCCTTGATCGCGCATCTGACATTGCCGATCAGC
>DAHZDR010000032.1 GCA_027403435.1 Deltaproteobacteria bacterium | reverse complement strand
GGCTTCGATCTGGCCAGCGGATGGGGCACGGTGGACGCCGCCGTCTTCGTGCCGGCCTATGCCAGCACGCTGCCGGGACCGGCGACGCTCAAGGCCGGTCCCCCCAAGCTCGCTTTCAACAACGTTTTGGTCGGGAGAACCAGTTTCCCGCGCTTCGTTACGATTCTCAATCCGCGCACCCAGAAGAGTTGGGCGATCATCGGCGCGGTGACGGCGGGCGGCGCTTTCACCGCGATGCAGAATTGCGCCGGCACGATGATCCCGCCCGGCGGAAGCTGCCGTTTCGCGGTCCGCTTCACGCCGGCCGCGTCCGGTCCGGCCGCGCCGGTGACGCTGCAAATCACTGACAATGCCGGCAATTCTCCGCAAACGGTGACGCTGACCGGCAGCGGCCGTTTTTGATGCGCCTGAAATCGTTACGGACCACTTTGCCTGGTATCGCGCTCGGCTTGGCCTGCGGAATCGCCGTCGCCACCCTCCCGTCAACCGCCGCCGCCGCTCCAACGACCGCGGCGATCCAGCGGATCGCGCGGATTTATGCCGATGAAGCCGTCCGCTCGGGCGCTTCGGTGGGGGTTGAAATCGGCGTGATCTACGGCAATGAACCGGCGCAATGCGTCTCCGCCGGCGACGCGGTGCTCGGTCTTCATGGCCGGCGGCCGTTCACCCCAGACACGATCTTCCAGCTCGGCTCCGTCACCAAGGTCTTCACCACAAATCTGCTGGGGCAGGCGATCGTCGCCGGAACCGTCGGTCCGCAAACTCCGCTGTCGTCTTTCGCCGGCGAAATCGGGACGCTTCAGCCGCTGACCGGCGAGGTAACTATCGAAGAACTGGCGGACTTCACCGGCGGCTTTCCCAGTCTCGGCGGCTTCTGCGGATCCCCGCCGGCGCCGGGATGCCTGCCGTCGGCGCGGCCGACAATCACGCAGTACACCGCGCAGGATTTCGCCGAGTATTTTCAGTCGGCGGTCCCGATGAATTTCTTCGTTACGCCGCCGGCGCCGGTGAACTCGCTGCCCGCGCCTTATAACTATTCCGATTTCAGCATCGGACTGCTTGGCCTGCTGCTTGGAAATTCGCCGGGCGCGGCGCTGACCAACGCCGCCCTGACCGGATGGTTCAATCAGGTGGACGCGCAAATTCTCAAGCCGCTCAGAATGAATCGGACCTACCTGTTCGGCGCGCGCGGCCCGTTAGTGGCCAGTGGATACGAATCGGCGCTGGCGCGCGCGACGGTCGCGAACGGACGGGTCGCGGCGATCGATCTGGTCAGCCCCGGCGGCCTGTACGCCGCCGCGCCGCATGTGCGAATCGTTGGCGGGGGCGGCCATGGCGCGACCGCGCAAGCGACGATCGACTCGTCTGGACGAGTGAATTCGATCACGGTGGTAAAGCCTGGCAATGGCTACTATGAGCCGGCCACAGTGACCTTTAACGGCGGCGGTTCGACCGTCATCGCCAAGGCCGGAATCATCGTCAGAGGCGGCAAAGTGGTTGCGGTCGAAGTTGCCGGTACGGGCCAGGGATATCAGCGGGTTCCGGTCGTGACGATCAGCGGCGGACACGGCGCCAACGGCCGCGACGCGCAGGCGGTCGCCGAAATTGCCAACGGCAGGTTGTCATACGTGCGGGTTACCGACGGCGGCGCGGGCTACGCGCCGCCGCTCGCGGTGGTCATGGCGCCGGGCGGAGCCGTCGATAACACGATTCCGATCTGGGCGCCCGCCGGCGCGCTCAGCTCCTCGATGCGCAACATGACGAAGTTCGCCGCCGCCGCGCTGGGCCATCCGCGAATCGACGGCGTCAACGCGCCAGTGGCGATCAGCCAGGGCTTCGCGATCGCCGAGCAACCCTACGCATGCGCCGCCGCGGATCCATCGCTCGCGGATTGTCCAGCGGGCGCCGCACAGTCGGCGCTGGCGTGGGCTATCACGCCGCCCGATCCGGATTATGGCGTGGGCGAAGTCATCGCCAAAAACGGCGGCCTCAACGGCTTTTCGACCCAGGTGATGCT
>DAHZDR010000057.1 GCA_027403435.1 Deltaproteobacteria bacterium | reverse complement strand
GCGTCGGACGCGACAGCGCGGTCGTGGTTTTGTGCGCCTGCCGTCCACGTTGGACGGTGGGAATGGCGGTAGCCCACGCTCGTCCCAGGGTCGTTACCAACGCTTCTCGCCAAACCGGTCGGGTTGGCGCCGATCGTTTATGAGGCAGCCAAATTCAACGATGCAACGCTGAGCGCCCGCCGCTGAAAGCGTTCAGGAAAATTGGCGGCGGCTTTCGTCGCGCGGCCATCGATGCAACCGGAAACCTCCACGATGCGCAAAAATTTACGATTCTTGATCGCGGCGGCGCTCGCGCTGTCGGCGACGGCGGCGACGCCAGTCGCGGCGCAGGTGATTTGCTCGGGCGATATGCCGCCGCGGGGCACGGTGATAATCGCGACCGGAACCTCCTCGATTTGCGGCGGCGCCTGCCGGGCCCGCCAATTTTCGGCCGTTCAGGGGGCCACGATGATCATCTGCGCACAACAGCCGATTCCCGCTCATTACACGCTGCAAAGCGTGACCGCGAGTCCGTCCTGCGGATGTCTGGGAGGTCAGGACAACGCTTACGTGATCAGGGCGGATTCCTCGTCGAGCGCGCGGGGCCCGGCCGCGGGTGGCGCGGCCCCGCCGGCGCCTTTTCAAATCGGCAACTGAAGCGCTGGACAAATTGGACCGTGAGCGATTGCCGAACTTCCATAAACCGGGCTGAAGCGATGTGGAAAATGCGGGTCACCTCGATAGCTGAACGTTTGCGCGAATGGTTGGTCAGGTTGCTTGGCGTATGCGCCGTGATCGGCGCTTTCGTCACGGCCGCATCCGCTCAGGGCCTTTCGTCGAGCTCCGGGACGGTGGCGCAAGCGGCGCAACAGTTGGGCGTGTCGCCCAGCCAGGCCCAGCAGATTCAGAGTCAGATTTCGCCAAACGGCTTGAACGGAGACCAGTTACAGCAGGCCTGCGCGACCGCCGCGGCGAAGCATCTCGGTCCCGCCGAAATCCAGTCGATGGGCGCGTCGCTGGGCTTGTCCGCCGGCCAGATTGGACAATTGCGGCAATGCGCGCAGGGCGCCGCGGGCGCGGCCGGGACGGGTTCGGGCGCTCCGGCCGGGGGCGCGGCGCAGAACCCCGCGCCGCCCGCCGCGGCCGCCGCCGGCACCTCGTCGCTAATTGAGAACCGATTCCATCAGCTCGCAACTCCCTACAAACTGCTCGCCGGACCGCGCATCACGACGCTCAGTCAGTTCGGTTATTCCCTGTTTTCGTCGCCGGTTTCGACTTTTGCGCCGGTCGCCGACGTGCCAATTGGCGGCGATTATGTGCTCGGTCCCGGCGACGGCCTGAATGTGCTGATTTGGGGCCGGATGAATCGAACGTTCAATCTGCAGGTTCAGCGCGATGGGACCGTCCTGATGCCGGAAATCGGGCCGATCGGCGTCGCCGGACTGACCTTCGACGAAGCCAAGCAATTGCTCGAAAGCCGCGCCGACCAGATCACCGGAGTCCACGTCGCCGTGACGATGGGCCAGATTCGGACGATCGAGGTGTTCGTCGTCGGCAAGGTCAATCATCCCGGCCTCTATCTGGTCAGCGCGCTCGCGCACGTTTCGAACGCGCTGGTCGCGGCCGGCGGCGTGAGCAAGGTCGGCAGCCTGCGCAATATCCAGTTGCGCCGCGCGGGCCGAACCTTCGAAGTAATCGACATTTACAACCTGCTGCTGCACGGCGACACCTCCGCGGACGTCCGCCTGGAGCCGCGCGACGTGATTTTCGTGCCGGTAATCGGTCCCATCGTGGGCATTGTGGGCGACGTCAAAAATCCGGCGATTTACGAACTTAAGGGCCGGCAAAACCTTGCGGGCGCGCTGCGGATGGCGGGCGGAGTCAGCGCCTTCGGCTATGGTCAGCGAATCCAGGTCGAGCGGATTCAGGACCACGCGCGCCGCGTCGCGATCGATCTTGACCTTGCCGATCCGCGGGCGCGCGGACTCGCTATCGCGGACGGCGATCTGATCAAAATCTTCACGGTGTTGCCGGGCGCACAAAATCTCGTCGCGCTGAGCGGGAACGTTAGCCGTCCTGGGCCTTACCAATGGTATCCCGGGATGATGGTGGCCGACCTGATTCGGGAAGGGCAGGGGGTCGCCGGCCATACCTACTTCGGCTATGCGCTGTTGCGGCGTGTGGCGGGGCCGACCCGCAAGATTCATTTCATGCCAATCAATCTCGGCGCCGCGCTGCGCGGCGACGCGCGGGCGAATATCGTCCTGCGCCCCGACGACACCTTGACGATTTACAGCGAGAACGAATTGCGTGAGACGCCGACGGTCACGGTGCGGGGCGAAGTACGCAAGCCTGGCGTCTATCCCCTGACCGACGCGATGCGGGTCAGCGACCTGATCTACGAAGCCGGCGGACTTAAGCTGGACGCCTACCGCCAGCGCGCCGAACTTGCGCGGACCCAGCTCGTGAACGGCGCGCACGCCGGATTCAGCTATCTCGCTGTTGATCTGCGCGGCGCGCTTGGCGGCGGCGCCGACCTGCCACTGATGCCCGGCGACGAATTGTTTGTCCAGCAGGCCTCCAACTGGCATCAGCCGTGGGAGGTCCGAATCGATGGCGAAGTAGCGCGTCCCGGACCTTACGTGGTTCGCGAGGGCGAGCGGCTTGCCTCGTTGTTCCAGCGCGCCGGCGGTCTGCGTCCCGACGCATATCTTCCGGCCGTGGTGTTCGTGCGCCAATCCGTCCGCTCGGTCGAACAAGAGCGTTTGAACGAAAGCCGCGCGCGGCTCAAGGAAGAGATTGCGCGTCTCGCCCTGACGCCCGCGTCGTCCGGACAGGGCCAGAACGGCAACAACGCCGCCGCGCTCGCGATGATGCAGCAGGTGCTGGCCGGCGCCGAAAGCCAGCAGGCCGTCGGCCGCATCGTGCTGCGTCTGAGCACGCTCCAGGAGCTCAACGGCTCCCCGGACGACATCGTTCTCGAAAACCGCGACCGGATCGTCATTCCGCGCATCCCGGCGTCGGTGAACGTTCTCGGGCAAGTGTACAGCCCGACGGCGATCGTGTATCAGCCGGGCCTTACCGTCCGGGACTATCTGCAGAAGGCAGGCGGTCCGACCGAGGGCGCGGACAAGGATCGTAT
>DAHZDR010000008.1 GCA_027403435.1 Deltaproteobacteria bacterium | reverse complement strand
CCGCGCCGCGCGCCTGGACGTGACCGAGCGCCAGGTCGTCACCAACCTGATCACCGCGATCGACAACAATGAAATGATCAAGCCTTCGATCTGGATCGACCCGATTTCCGGCGACGACTACTATCTGAGCGCGCAGTATTTCGAAAAAAATATCAACTCGATGGAGGCTTTACGGGATATTCCGGTCGCCCGCCGCGTCGATCCGAGCTCCGTCTATAATTCCAGCTTTCTTCCCAGTGAAATCGGGCCTTCCGCCGGCGAGGGCCATGAACAATCCGTACTGCTGCGCGACGTCGCCACCATCACGCATGCCGCCTATCCCTCCGAGGCCGACCATTACAATATCCAGCGCGTGGTTGACGTGATGGTCTCGCCGCGCACCTCCGACCTCGGCGGCACGCTCGACGCCGTACGCCGCGAAGTGAGCAAACTCGCGCCGCCGCGCAATATCAAGGTTTACTATCGCGGCTCCGTCGAACTTATGGAAAAAACCTTCGCTAGCTTCAAGAGCGGCTTTATCCTGGCCGTGATCGTCGTCTATCTGGTCGGCGTCGCCCAGGGCCGCTCCTGGCTCGATCCATTTATTTTCCTGTTCTCCGTCCCGATGGGCCTGATCGGAGTCGCCTGGATGCTGTGGGCGACCAACACCACCGTGAATATCGAATCCATGATGGGCGTCATCGTGATGATTGGCATTGTCATCTCCAACGCCATCCTGCTCATCGATTTCGCCAACGCCCGGCGCGAACAGGGGATGCCGTTGCGACAGTCCGCGGTCGAGGCCGCGCGCATCCGCATGCGGCCCATCCTGATGACCGCGCTGGCGACGATCGCCGGCCTGCTGCCGGTCGCGATGAAGCTCGAGTCCGGCTCCGCGGCCTCCGCGCCGCTCGCCCTCACGGTGATCGGCGGCCTCTCGGTTTCAACCGTGATCACCCTGTTCCTGGTGCCCGCGGTATGGGAGCTGTTCTATTCGTGGAAGCGGCCGGCGACGGCGCCGGCGACGGAATAGCCGCTTGCGAGATAGCGCAGGGGCGGCCAAAATCGTCGCGGATTATGCAATGCGACCCGCCTTTGCGCCATTTTGCATGCTCGCGATTTGCACGGCGTTGACGATCGCGCCAGCCGGCGTCCGCGCTGGCGTCGCGGCGCCGACCTATCGCGAGTTTATCGATCGCATACGCCAATGCGATCTGGAAGCTGGCGGCGGCGGCCCGCCAGCGGACGCCGCCAGCGTTCCCTCCCGCGTCGGCCAGTGGAATCGATGCATGGCGCCGGTCGCCGATCGCATGACCCCCGCCCAGCGCCAGACGCTCGCCAACGGGATGCGCTCGTGCAACACGACGGCGCCCTATGCGCTACGCCCCGGCGATAACATCGCCTGCCTGCGCCACGTCATTCGCACGGTCTTCCCCGGCCCCGTCGATTTACGCGCGCGCTCCCGGATGGTCGGCGCGGAAATCGCCGGCCGCTGCCAACAGCGCTATTCCGACAACGAGTCCGCCCAGCTCAAATGCATCCGCGCCGGACTGCGCCGCTTCTCGGCCTCCGGCTTCCGCGGCGACCGCGCAAAGAGCGCGGCCACGCCGCCGGCCGTATCGTCCGCCAAGCCTCCGGCGCATTGACGATTCGGTTCGCGTGCATGCGCCGCGTGAATCGGCGCCTGGCGGCGCGAATCAGCTTGGCTCAGCCGCCGCAATCACGTTGGGTTGATTCCGCCGCGAAGCAATTGGCCCCGCGCGGGCTCACGGAAGATCACGGAAATCCGCCGTAGCCGCCGTAGCCATAACCCGGATAGCCGCCGCCGTAGCCGCCATAGCCGCCGGCGCCGCCCAGCGCCAGCGCGCCGACCGCCAACGCCGCGATTCCCACGATCGGCCCGATCGCGCTGATCCAGCTTCCGCCGCCGCTCGATCCCGTGGCCGCCGACGCATAAGTCGGCGGATTCTGATTGCGCTCGTAGCCC
>DAHZDR010000002.1 GCA_027403435.1 Deltaproteobacteria bacterium | reverse complement strand
GCGGCATTGGTCCGCCGAGGCGCAGCTGCCAGGTCGCCGCATGGCGCGAACGGCGCCGCGGCGGTCCGAGTTCGCCGCGCGCGGCGGCCAGCGATTTTTCGACCAGCGCCCGGCGCATCTCCTCCGGCAGGCCGCCGTCGGCCGCGACGAGGCGCCATCCGCCGCGCTCGAACGCGCGCGCTGGCGGCGGATTCATCGCGAACGCTCCGCTTCCGCACCGGCGTCCGGCGGCGCGACCGTCGCGGGCGCCTCCATGCCGTTTGCGTGGCCGCCGGCTTCGGCGAGCCGCTCGGCGCGCGCCCGCCGCACCATCGCGGCGACCTCGTCCGGCGCGATCCTGCGCATGCATTCGCGGCCGATCGGACATTCGCGCAGGTAGCACGGATGGCACGGGATCGCGCCGCGCATCGCCAGATGCGCATAGCCCCACGGCGCGGAACGTTCCGGCGCCGTCGAACCCCATAGCGAGACGATCGGGCATCCCGCCGCCGCCGCGATATGCATCGGGCCGCAGTCAGGCCCGAACGCCGCCGCGCACGCGCCGAAAATCGCAATCAGATCGCGCAGGCTGGTGCGGCCGGTCAGGTCGCGGGCCATGCTTGCGCCCAGTTCGCGCATTACCGCCGCGCCGAGCGGCGCGTCCTCCGGCCCGCCGATCAGGATGGGCGTGAATCCCGGTCCGCCGTCCGGCGCCGCCAACTTCCGAATCACGGCAGCGACCGCTTCGGGAAAATAGATTCGGCTCGGCCACGACGAACCCAGGATTACGCCGAGCAGCGGCCGCGCGAGTCCCTCCAGAGGGGCCAGCGCGCGGGCGGCTTCATCGGGTCCGAGCGCGAGCCCGAACTCGATCGGCGCCGGCGGCAGCCCGAGCGTCTCCGCGAACGCCTGATATTGTGCGAGCTTAAGCCGCATCCGCGGCTGCGGCGCGATGCGCCGGGTCGAAAAACGATGGTTCCATTCCTTGGCGTTGGCCGCCGCGAAGCCCATCCGGTCGGGCGCGCCCGAGACGAGCGAAATCAGACCGCTCTTCAGATGGCGTTGCAGGTCGAGCGCGAGGTCGAAACGGCCGCGCCGGATCCGCCTGAGAAACGGCGCGAACGACCACGGCGCGCGCCGCCGGTCATGGACGATGAGTTCGTCGAGCCAGGGATGGCGCTCCAGAACCGGCAAGGATTTCGGTTCGACCGCCCATGCGATATGCGCGGCCGGCCACGCGCGGCGGATTCGGCCGAGCAGCGGCAGGGCGCGCACCACGTCGCCGATCGCGCCGAGCAGAACAATCAGTACGCGGCGCGGTGGATTATTCAGGTATCTGTTGTTGGATGGGTTCATCGACTGGGTCAGTCATGGATGATAACGGCGCGGCGTGCGGCGGCAAAGCCCGCGTATGCGTTGTTTTTCGCTTCGGGCGAAGCGTCCGCGCGGACGGTTGTGTCAGACGTTCAGGAAAATCTCGCGCGTTTTCGGGTCGCTCAGGCGCGTGACCGAGGTCACCCGGTCGCTGAATTGGGCGAGCGTCGAGGTTTCGCTTGAACCGAGATCGACCAGCACGGCAAAAATCGAGAATTTGAGTTCCGCCTTGCTCCGGCGGAGTTCCGCGAGCCATTGCGGCGCGACCGCGCATTCGCCGTCGGTGATAATCACGATGTCGGCGCGCTTGAGCTTGCGTTGCGCGA
>DAHZDR010000541.1 GCA_027403435.1 Deltaproteobacteria bacterium | reverse complement strand
ACGGCCAACGCCGCCGCGCCGTTCTCGCCGATCCCGAAGATTTACGGCGCGCGACGCATCTTCCCGCAGTACGCCGCCAGCCCCTACAACGAGCTGGTCGGCTTCGACCAGTACCTGCGCATGCTCTTCCTGCTCGGCTACGGCCCGCTCGACATCTCCCAGATCAAGATCGGCGACACCGCGATCGAGGATTACGAAGACGTCGAATGGGAGCTGCGCGCCGGCTCTCCCGACGACGCGCCCACGCGGCTCTATCCCGGCTCCGTCTCGGAAGCCGAATTGAACATCCAGTTGAGCAAGACCAACAGCGGCGGCGCCGCCCCCACGGTACTCGACTGGGCGCAGGTCCCGATTCAGACCAGCGGGACCAACGCCGACGAACTCGCCGTGGTCCGCGCGAGGTGATTTGTTCGCCATCGACGCCGCGCGTTTTACGACATGCGCTGATCGAACTGGACAATGATCCCGTCGGGGTCCTGGAAGAGGCAGGTAAGGACTTTCCCGCCCGGCGGCTCGCCGTAGGCGAGAGTGCCGGACTCCATCGGCGCGACCAGAATCGGCACGCCCGCGGCCTTGAGCTTCTCGACCCGTTCGCGCAAATCGTCCACCCAGAAAGCGAAGTGATGTACTCCGACCTGGTCGAGCTTGATGGCCTCGCCCGGAACTTCCGCCGGATTCTGCGACAGCACGATAAAGCTCGCGTGCGGGCCGTCCTCGAAGCGCAGATAGACCGCGCGGCGCGCGCCCTTGACGGGCTTGGCGAAGAGCGTCTTGAGCCCGCCGATATGCTCCATCGTATCGAGACTGACTTTCAATCCCAGCAGGTCGCGATAGAAAACCAGCGAGCGATCCATGTCGCGCACCCCGACCGCAATATGCGATACCGCCTTCATCGTCGATAGCTCCTTGCGCCGATCCGATGCGGCGCCAAATTCAGGTTCATCGGGATTTTCATTGTGAATTCCGCTTCACAGTGGCGCCAACGCCAAAGGGCTTGCAAACGCGCAGTCCGAGTCCGGGTTTGAATCCGCAGGGCTTGCCGCCGCGCCGCGATCGGCCCGGCCCGCTTCGCCTGACATAAGCTATCCGGGAATGGCGCGTTTCCGGGTTGTTCGGCCCGCGCCGGCGGCGCGCGCGCGTCCGGGGCGGGGCAGGGCGTTTTGCCGTTGGCGCTCCCGTGCGATAGATGAAGCAGAGGCGCGGCGAGTCCAGAGGGCGGATCGCGCCTGAATTATCAGGGAGGCGTTACGCGCTTGAAAGACGTATTCAGCGTCGAGGGCAAGGTTACGATCGTCACCGGCGGCGGCACCGGCATCGGTATCTCGATCGCCCGCGAGTTTGCGGCGCGCGGCGCCCCGGTGCTGATCGCCAGCCGCAGCGCCGAGCATCTGGAGCCGGTCCGCGACGGGATTCGCAAGGCCGGCGGCCGCTGCGAGATGTTCGTGGTGGACGTGCGCGACGCCGCCAAATGCGACGCGATGGTCGCCGAAGCCGTCAGGCATTTCGGCCGGCTCGACGTGCTGATCAACAATCACGGCGCGAGTATCTCGGCGCCGAGCCTCAAGCTCTCGCCCAACGCGTGGCGGGCGGTGATCACGATCAATCTGGACGGCGTGTTCTTCTGCTCGAAAGCGGCGGCGCGCCAGTTTCGGGCGCAAAACGGTCCGGGCGCGATTATCAACCTCTCTTCGACCGCCGGCGTGCATGGTTCGGCGACGATGCTGCCCTATTCGGCGTCGAAGGCGGGCGTAATCCGGCTGACCACCGCGCACGCGGCGGAATGGGGCCGGCATGGAATCCGCGTGAACTGTATCGCCCCCGGTCCCGTCACCACCGAGGGCGCGGCCGAAAGAATCTGGCCCAACGAGAAAGTCAAGGACGCGATGTTGCGGTCGCGGGCGCTGGGCCGCTTCGGCCGGCCTGAGGATATCGCCTGGCCGTGCGTCTTCCTGGCGTCGGAAGCGGCGGGCTTTATCACCGGGGAGACGCTGATCGTCGATGGCGGCAACGTCCGCGATTTCGAACTGCTGCAACTCGAGGAGCGGGAATAGCGGCGGGCCGCTTGTGGCGCCGGCCGGGCGCGTGGTATCCGATTTCGCGCCGCGCGCGCGTCGGCCGGCGATTTAAGTTATCGAGGGCCGCCTTCTGGCATTATCAGGAGTGGCGGCCTCGGGCATTATCAGGAAAGGTAATCCGCCGTGGACTTTGGATTCAGCGAAGAGCAGGAGATGCTGCGCGAAAGCGCGCGCGGGCTGCTCGAAAAGGAATGCCCGCCGTCGGCGGTGCGCCGCCTGATGGAGGACGAGCGCGGCTACGATCCGGCCTTGTGGAAGAAGATGGCCGAGCTCGGCTGGACCGGCCTGGTGATTCCCGAGGAATACGGCGGCGCCGCGTTGACCTATGTCGATTTGGCGCTGGTGATGGAAGAGATGGGCCGGGCGCTGCTGCCGTCGCCGTTTATCTGGACCGCGATGGCGGCGGAGGCGATCCGGCGCGCCGGATCGGACGCGCAAAAACGCGCGATTCTGCCGAAGATCGCCGCCGGCGAAACGATCGCGGCGATCGCCTGGATGGAGCCGCCGGGAAGCTGGGACGCCGCGGGAATCAAGGCGACGGCGCGCGAATCGGGCGGCGAATTCACGCTCGACGGCGTCAAACTCTTCGTCAACGACGGCCATCTGGCGGACCTGATGATCGTCGCGGCGCGCGTCGGCGGCGCCGGCGAAGCGGGCGTGACGCTGTTCGCGATCGACGCTCGGCGCCAGGGCGTCGCGGTGACGCCGCTCAAGACCATGGACCAGACGCGCAAGCTCTCCGAGGTTCGGCTCGCAGGCGTGCGGGCCGGCGCCGACGAAGCAATCGGCGCGATCGGCGGCGGCTGGAAGACGCTCGCCGACGTTATCGATCGCGGCAAGGTGATGCTCGCGGCGGAGATGATGGGCGGCGCGCAGAAGGCGCTCGAAATGTCGGTGGAATACGCCAAGCTGCGCGTGCAGTTCGGCCGGCCGATCGGCAGCTTTCAGGCGGTGCAGCATAAATGCGCCAACATGATGGTGGACGTGGAGAGCGCGAAATCCGCCGTCTATTACGCGGCGTGGGCGGTGAGCAACGAAAGTCCTGAGGCGCCGCTGGCGGCGGCGCTGGCCAAGGCCGCCGCCTCCGACGCCTATCGCAGGGTGACGGCCGAGGCGATCCAGGTGCATGGCGGAATCGGTTTCACCTGGGACCACGACCTGCAGCTCTATTTCAAGCGCGCGAAATCCGCCGAATTCACTTTCGGCGACGCGGCCTGGAATCGCGAGCTGGTGGCGCGGGGAATCAATCTGTGAAGCGCCGGCGGACGTGAAAAAATCCGCCGCAATCAATCTCCGGGCGAAAGAGGAATAGATCCGATGCCAATCGACAAGAGCCTTATCGGCAAGACCGGCAAACCGTTCACGATGCCGGTCGAATGGAGTAAGGTGCGCGAATTCGCGCGCGCGATCCGCGATCCCAACCCCGTCTATTTCGATCCGGAACTGGCGAAGCGGGAATGCGGCGGGGTGCCCGTGCCGCCCACCTTCCTGCAAGCGGCGGCCTTCTGGATGGGAGAGGATTCGATGCCGACGGCGAATTTCGACCTGCGCCGGATTCTGCACGGCGAACAGGATTTCGAATTTATCAAGCCGGTTTTCGTCGGCGACGTGCTGACCGGAACCTCGCGGATCGCCGACGTCTATGAAAAAGAGGGCGGCCGCGGCGGCAAGATGACCTTCATGGTCACCGAGATTGAATACAAGAACCAGAAGGGCGAAGTGGTCGCCTATGCGCGCGGCACGCTGGTCGAGACCGGTCAGGCGGTCGGCGGCTGAGGATTCGCATACCCGATTGCAACTCGCGCGCGGCGGCCGGAGGCGGCTCGCGCCGATCGGATGAACTAAAAGGAAGAGACGGCGATGG
>DAHZDR010000527.1 GCA_027403435.1 Deltaproteobacteria bacterium | reverse complement strand
ACCACCAATCTGCTCCAATGGTCCTCTTTGCAGACCGCCGAGTTCGACGGCGGCGTGGCGACGCTGCATAACACCAACCATCTGATCGGCCATTACTATGGATGCGACGGGCTCAAGACCGGCTTCACCTACAAAGCCGGTTTCAACCTCGCCGCGACCGCGAAGCGCGGCGACATGCGGCTGATTTCGATAATTCTGGGCGCGCCCAACAACCCCGAACGCTTTATTCAAAGCGCGAAACTGCTCGATTGGGGCTTCAATAATTTTCATGAAGTTGAAGTATTGCACGTCGGCCAGGCGCTGCCCGCCGTGGTCCAGCTCGACCATGGCAACACCATCCATCCGGTGCCGGAGCGCAATCTGGCGATCCTGATGCCGAAGCGGCCGGCCGCCGATATCCATTACGATTACCAGGGGCCAACGGTGGTCACCGGGCCCTTGCCGGCCGGCACGCTGCTTGGCAAAGTGGCGGTGATGGACGGGACCGATCTGTTGACCAGGGTTGACGTTTTTTCGCCGGTGTCGGTCGGGATGGACCCGGCGACGCTGACCACGACCACTGTCAGCGCCGACCCGCCGTCGGCTACAATGCCGGTTTCCGACCACGCATCGCAGGAGAAGAAATGACGCCCGCATCGCGACAACGCAATCGACGCAACCACAAGCTCGCGCGCAAGCGCCGCACCGATCCGGTACAGGTCAAATCGCGCCTGCGCCGGATGCGCAGGACGCGAGTCCGCCGCGCCTGACCCTACCCAGCGGGCCCGCGCCGCAACGCCACGCGGGGCCCCACGCATTCGCAACTTACCCGATGGCCGCGCCGGCCCGCTGACGCGGACTCGCGCGGCCATCGCATTGCCACGGCATTATCGGTACAGAAGCGCCTTCGGCCATGACCCCGCGGACGAGGACGCGACGCCAGGGAAACTCCACACCAGTCCCCTCTGGTCATTCTGAGTTTCCCTCTTGTCATTCTGAGCGCAGCGAAGCATCCCGGGAGTCTTCACTCCGCGGACTCCGCTCAGAATGACAGGATGGGCCTGGCGCGGCGCGGCGCTAGAGGTTGCCGTCGGCCTGAGTGCCCGACGGCGCTTGCGCCAGCGGCACCATCTGCGCAATTTGGCATTGCACCAACGCGCGCAGTTTGCTGTCGATCTGGAAAAAGCGCGTCGTCTGCACCTGCGACAGAATCGCCCGGAACTTCGGAATAAATTTCTTTTGCACGTTAATCCGCGCCTGGGCGATCGCCAGCGTCTCGTCGAGCTTTTTCGCCGCGTCGGCCGCGCTCAGATTCGTGTAATGGCGCGCGAAGTCTTTGACTTCGCGAATATGCCAGTCGTCGATTTTATCCATCTGCGCTTCGTACCGATCGTAAAGCGGCCAGAACGCCTTGGCCTCGGCGGCGGTGAAATCCATGTTCTGGCCGACGATGGCCTTGCGCTCGGCGCGAGCGGCCGCGATATCGAGCTGCTTTTGCGACGGCGTGTGGCCGTCCGGCGCGGTCGCCACGGGCGGTGGGGCGGCGGATTGCTCCTGGGCATGGGCGGGAACCACCAGCGCAAAACCGCAGAGCAATGTGACGGCGACGGCGACAGAAATTTTGGCGGATTTCATCTGGAAGCGCGTTGCCCCTTTCAGCGTATGCAATTAGTCGCGCGATATTTTCCGATCATCGGCCTTGAGTCAAGCCAATTGCGTCCGGCGGGAAAACCTCCGAACCACCTGGCAACATAACGAGCAATTTGCCGCTTATTTAACTTGATCTTTCCCAATGATTATTTTATATCTCAATTGTGCCCTATTTTGGGCCGTTATCTTTCGAAACCGGAACGGGGGAGACAATCATGGGTAAAAGAATTTCGGCGATTGCAATTGTGGCGATGGGCGCGGCTTTGGCCCTGATGGTCGGCGTGCCGGGCGCGATGGCGAGACCGGCGCCCAGGCCGATGAAGTACAAGGGCTCCGACGCCGGCAGTTATGTGACTGTCAACTTCAGTTTCGACGGCGCGGCCGAAGCGACGGTGACCACCTATGCCGGGCGCGACAATCTCGGCGGACCGTTCACCGGGCAAAGCGTCGCCGAATATGTCGATGCCAAAACCACGTGCTCTTTGCCCAGCGGCGGCACTGGCGAAAAATACACCCTGGTCGGAGGGATGTCCGCCACGACCTATTCCGGAACGCTGAATCAGGTTTACGCATATTGGACCTCGGCGGTTCTTTGCGTCGATCTCTCGACCGGGGCCGAGGCCGGCAGCTTCACGCAGGAAATCATCGGCGGCTCGGGTAAACTGGCGAACGTCAGCGGAACCGCGACGGGGACATTTCAGGGCCAGGGTCTGGCCGCGCCGTCCTCGCCGGGGAACGGGCTTTTCGGCGCCGTTCAGACGCAGTTAAGCGGCTCGATTATACGCTGACGATTTGCCTCAGGCGCGATCGCGAGCGGGCGCGGGATTGAATCCGCGCCCGTTTTTTCGCGAATTTTTTCGGCCCAAAGAACTCCTGAGGCGGAGTTCCCGCGCAATTGCCCCAAGGCGGTTCCGCGCCCGGCCGATCCGGTCATGCCGGGCCCCATGCGGTCATGCTGAGCGTCCCACTTTGTCATTCTAAGCGCAGCGAAGAATCCCGGGATGCTTCATGCGCGGACTCCGTTCAGAATGACCACCTGACTTGCGCGGAGGTTCGCTAATGGATGCGGACGTCTTTGTCCCGCGTCAGTTTGAGCGCCGCCGCCGCGGGCGCGGAGCGATTGCCGTGGAGCCGCGCGTCTGGTTGACTAATTGTAGTTTGCATCGCCCCCGCGTCCGGACCTCGCGGCGCGCGGACGACCGAACCCTGAAGGAGGATTCCATCATGAACGGAGAGGCGCTCACGCCACAGAGCCGGCCAATCGCGGCTCTGACCTATCTGCTGGGCTTCGTTACCGGAGTGATCTTCCTGTATCTGGAGCCTTACGACAAGGACGATTTCGTGCGTTTTCACGCGCGCCAGTCGATCGTCTATTCGGTCTTTATTTTCGTCGTGAATATCGTCCTGAGCGTGTTCGTCGCGGTGTTGCCGGGGCCGCTCGCGCTGATCATCCGCTTCATCCAGGGGCTGATTAACCTGGGCTTCGCGGTGTTCTGGGTGTACCTGATGTATCAGGCCTACAAGGGCGAGAAGTACCGGATTCCCGAGTTGGCCGATTGGGCCGACAGCACGGGCTTTTAGCCAATTTCGAGATTTTCGAGGCGCACGCCCTCCGGCGCGAAGCGCAGCGTCGCCGCGACGCCCTCGGCGCGCAGCGTGAGCGCATAGGCGCCCGGACCGCGCGCGGCGGCGACGACCGCTTCGATCTTCCGGCCGGCCAACGGCGCGAGCGCCGCGTTGAGCGCGCCCACCGAGGCGGCGATTTCGCGGCCGCGCGGGGTCTTCTGGAACAGCGACCACAGCGCGAGTTCGGCGCCCGGGCCATGGGCGGCGCGCGCGTGCCCGCTGGTCAGCGCCAATTCGACGATCGCGCCGAGCCGCCCCGCGAGTTCCGCCGGCACCGCCTGGCGCGCGACGGCGGCGCGCAACGCCGCATACGGCGCCCGCGCGGCGGGATCGCCAACCGCGCCGAGGAAGGCGTCAAGCCGCGGCAGCAGCGCGTCGCGCTGAATTCCATCGAGCGCGATCGACGAATCGTCCGCGCCGGCCGTTGCCGCGTCCCTCGGCGTCATTCCGCGCGCTCGCCGTCGCCGTTATGGTTGCCGAGCAGCGCCGCCAGCTCATGCTCGAAGCCGCCGGTTTCGATCGAGCAGTGCATCCCGCATTCTTTGGGCGCCCCGGTCTCCCACCACCAGCGGCCGGAGCGCGGGTCGGCGCCGGGCGCGACCGGGCGCGTGCAGGGCGCGCATCCGATCGACGGATAGCCCTGGTCGTAAAGTTCGTTGTAGGGAATATTGTTGGCGCGGAGATAGTCCCAGACTTCGTCTTCGGTCCAGTCGGCCAGCGGCGCGAATTTCACGATGCCGCCGTGGTCGTGGTCGATTTCGATCTTGCGGATATTCGAGCGCGTGGCCCATTGGTCGCGGCGCAGTCCCGTCACCCAGCCGTCGAAGTTCATCAGCGCGCGCCGCAGCGGCAGCACCTTGCGCACCTGGCAGCAGAGCAGGCGCAGATTGACGTCGCGATAGAACTGGTTGGGGCCGTGCTTCGAGACCATCCGCTCGACCATCCGGGTTTCCGGCATGAAGACTTCCGTGCAGATTCCGTACTGGTCGCGGAAGCGTTCAATCAGGCGCTGCGTCGCTTCGGGCTGGCGGCCGGTGTCGATGGTAAAGACGCGGACGCCCGGATCGATCCGCCAGGCCATCTCGATCAGCGCGCAGCCCTCGGCCTGAAAGCTCGAGCAGATGCCGAGCCGGCGGCCGAATTTTTCGATCGCCCAGGCGATTACTTCTTGCGGTTCCTTGTCGTCGAGTTCGACCGCGGCCTCGCCGGCTTCCAGTTCGTCCATCAGCGGGCGTTCGCTATGCGCTTCCATGAATTGATTACCTCGCGATGCGCTGACCTCGGATGATTAAGCTCCCGCGGCGGCGCCGGCCGGCGTTGCAGCGGCGGCGGCGATCAGTTCCGCGTCGGGAGTGCGGACGCAAAATTTGCTAAAGCTTTCGTCCGGCGCGCGCCGCTCGAGATAAGCGGCGAACAGCCGCGCGACGGTGTCCTCGATTTGCGCCGACGGCACCCGGCGCAGCAGCGGCTTGCCAATCGCCGCGTCGCGGCCCAGACCGCCGCGCAGGATGATGTCGAAGGC
>DAHZDR010000515.1 GCA_027403435.1 Deltaproteobacteria bacterium | reverse complement strand
GTTGAAAAATGCGAAGCCGAGGGGAGTTCGGTGGTGGTGATCAACGGCATGATGATCGATACGGCGCACGTTAAGGCCGCGCGCGATCTGCTGCAATGGGCGCGGGAGTTGGGCGTCGCCTGAGCGCGGCGCGATCGCGGGCGCCCGGCGCCCAATCGCGCCCCTCGCCGCGACCGGCCGCACGGCGCCGCGCGCGGCCGGCCGCGGTCGGGCGACGCGGGTCAGGCCGGCTTGCGCAGCATCATTCCCGCCCGGCGCGCCTTGACCACGATTTCGCCGCGCTGGTTGACGCCGCGATGCTCGAACGTGACGACGCCCCATTGCGGACGCGATTTCGATTCGCGCACTTCGATAATCTCGGTCTCGGCGGTAATCGTGTCGCCGATAAAGACCGGCTTGGGAAATTCGGTCTTGTCGAAGCCGAGATTGCCGACCGTGGTGCCGAGCGTGAGGTCGCCGACCGACAATCCCACGACCAGCCCGAGGGTGAATATCGAATTGACCAGGCGCTGGCCGAATTCCGCCTTTTTGGCAAATTCGGCGTCCAGATGGAGCGGCTGCACGTTCATGGTGAGCGTGGTGAAGAGCAGATTGTCGGTTTCCGTCACGGTGCGGCTCGGCTGATGCCTGAAAACATCGCCGACGCGGAATTCTTCGAAATACTTTCCTGCCATAAAAGCCTCGCGGGTTCTGTAATCGCGTAACTGATACCAGAATCGACACGCCGTTCGCGAGTCCGCGCGGCGAAAACCCGCTATCCGCGCCGTTCGCCCGCGCCGCCGCTTCCGGGATCGGCGGCGGCGGGTTCGGGCGAAAGCCGCTCGAGCGTTTGGCCGCGGGTCTCCGGCACGAAGCCGAAGACCAGCGCCACGCCAATCAACGGACCGGCGGCAAACAGCGACGCGGCCTTGCCCAACCCGCCCATCGGCCCCGCGAGCAGGCCGGCCGCCAGCGGCGCCAGCGTCCATCCGAGTTGCCCGAACACCTGGACCGTCAGGCTGTAGCCGGTCGCGCGCGCCCCCGTCGGGAACAGTTCCACGGCGAGTGCGGAGATCGCGGTGCGCGCCGCCTGATAGGCGAACATGGTCGCCATCATCGCCAACAGAATCGCGCGGTCGTTGGCGCCGCGAAAGAGCGTGTACATCGCCGCCGACGACGCCATGAAAAACGCGGCCGTCGTCGTTCGCCGGCCGATTCGATCGAGCAGGCTCCCGCAAATCAGCGTGCCCAGCATGCCCATCAGATAGGCGAGCACGATCGCCGCGCCGATTTCGCTTGAGGTCCAATGCCGGTCGCGTTTGACGTAAAGGCTGAAGAACGAAATCGTCGGACCGCCGACCAGGCCGATACAGTTGCAGAGCGCGGCCATAATCAGCAGGCGCGATCGGTAGGGGCCTTCGTCGAAACTGAAGCAGCGGCGGAGCGGCGCAAAAAATTCGCGCCGTTTAGCCGCGCCGATCGCGCCCGTCGCCAGGTCGAAACGCGCGGTCTCGCGCATTCCGCGCCGCATCCACGCCACCGCCATCAGCGGCGCGATGCCGATCAAATACATGCCCCGCCAGCCCCATCGCGACTCGGCGACGCGGCCATAGAGCAGTCCGGCCGCGGCCACGCCGATAAAGGCGACCATGTGGAGGATCGAAATGGCGCGGCCGCGCGTCTCGTCAGGAAATTCCTCGGAGATAATCGTCACGGCAATACAGAATTCCGCCGCCAGAAACACCTGCGACGCGCTCTGGAAGAGCGTGAACGTAAACATCCCGGACGAAATCGCCGTCATCAGGGTGAAAAAGGCGTAGCAAAGCACGGTCGTCGAGATGATCGGCTTGCGTCCGTACCGGTCCGCCAGCGTGACCACGAAGAACGACAATATCCCGCCGATCCGCACCATCGTCGCAATCCCGCCGATCGCGGCGTTGCCCAGATTAAACGTGCGGGCGATATCGGGCGTGCACAGGTGGAAAATCGTGATGTCGTAGCCTTCGAAGATCGTGGCCGACATCAGCATCGCGAGCAGCGACCGCAGATAGCGGCGCGACGGCGGCGCCGGCGTAGTCGGCCGGATGCCGTTGATCTCTCCGCCCAAGCTCGCCGCGTCCATTGGTTCTGTCCGTGTAGGAAAGACGCGCCTTCGGTCTTTTCAGCCCGCTTAACCTTGCAAATCGACTTCCGGGCCGCAAGCGTGGCCGGGCGAACGATCGCGGGCGCTTGCGCGCTCCGCCCGGGCGTGGCCGCGGATTCGCCGCGCTCAAGCTCCGCGCCCCGGCTGGCCCGGCGCCGCTACCTGAACATCAGCCTTTGGGCGACGTTGCGCAATTCGGAATTTTCCTTCACAGTTCCAAAAAAAGCGGTTTAAGCTTGGGTCGAAATTCGCTGGAAACCTGGATTGGCGATGACTATGCTTATGTCCGGACTTTGCGAAATTAGAATTGCTTCTTTTCGAAAGGCGCTCGACAAGATTATGACCAAATCCTCGCTTCTGACCCTCGCCGCCGCGTCGGCGGCGCTCGCCCTCGCGATTGGCGCGCCGCGCGCGCGCGCCGCCGGCAAAACGGTCGTCGTTACGATGACCGACAAGCCGCCGCAGTACCATCCGGAGACGCTCAAGATTCCGGTCGGCACGACCGTGGAGTGGGACAACAACGCGAAGACGCTGCACGACGTTACGACCGACGCGTCGTCCGCGCAAAATCCCGCTGACGTCAAACTTCCGCCCGGCGCCAAGCCGTTCGACTCGGGCTTCATGCAGCCTGGCGCGACGTTCAAGTACACCTTCACGGCGCCAGGCGAGTACACTTACATCTGCATCCCGCATGAAAAGGACCACATGGTCGGCCACATTATCGTGACCAAATAATCCGCCTCGGGCGGCGCCGGGCGCGGCCCGTCATCCGCGCCCGCCAACGCCGCTCCACGGCGCGGCGCCGGTGTCGGAATTACGCCGCGCGGCTTGCTTTATCCGTCCGATCGCGGGAATTATCCGTTGTTTCCCGCGGCTGCGCGGAATTAAGGAAGCGCTGTCTTTATGATTCCCAGATGTCTGCTGATCGCCAATCGCGGCGAGATTGCGATCCGCGTGATTCGCGCCGCCGCCGAGATGGAAATCCGCACGATCGCGGTCTTCTCCGAAGACGACGCCCGTTCGTTGCATGTGCGCAAGGCCGACGACGCCCGGCCGCTGCGCGGCGCCGGCGTCGCGCCCTATCTCGACCTCGAACAGATGGTTGCGATCGCGCAAGAGGCGGGCGCCGACGCGATCCATCCGGGCTACGGCTTCCTCAGCGAAAACGCCAATTTCGCGCGCCGCGCCGCCGCAGCGGGAATCGTCTTTGTCGGTCCGCGGCCCGAGGTGCTCGATCTGTTCGGCGACAAGGTTCGCGCCCGCGCTCTGGCCGAACGCGCGGGCGTTCCCGTATTGCCGGGCACCGACGGCGCCATCAGCCTGGCCGGCGCGCGTGAATTTCTCGCCGCGCTCGGCGCGCACGGCGCCGTGATGATCAAGGCGGTCGCCGGCGGCGGCGGCCGCGGGATGCGCGCGGTCAATCGGCTCGCCGATCTCGACGAAGCGTACGCCCGCTGCCAGTCCGAGGCGCGCGCCGCCTTCGGCAATCCGGAGGTTTACGTCGAGCGGCTGATTCCGCGCGCCCGCCATCTCGAAGTACAGGTGCTCGGCGATCGCGACGGCGGCGTGAGCCATCTCTGGGAGCGCGAATGCACGATGCAGCGGCGCAACCAGAAAATTATTGAAATTGCGCCCAGTCCCGGACTGCATCCCGGCCTGCGCGGCCGCCTTACGGCGGCGGCGATCCGGCTTGCCGAAGAAGTCCGCTTCGACAATCTCGGCACCTTCGAATTTCTCGTGGACGCCGACGATCGCGGCGCCGACGCCGCCTTCTTCTTTATCGAGGCGAATCCCCGTTTGCAGGTCGAGCATACCGTGACCGAGGAAGTCACCGGCGTCGATCTGGTCAAGACCCAACTGGAGCTCGCCGGCGGCCGCTCGCTCGCCGATCTCGGCCTGCTGCAAGCCGATATCCCCAAGCCGCGCGGCTTCGCGATCCAGTTGCGCGTGAACATGGAATCGATGCAGCCCGACGGCGCCGTCAAACCCGCCGGCGGCGCGCTGACGGCGTTCGAGCCGCCTTCGGGACCGGGACTGCGCGTCGATTCGTTCGCTTACGCGGGCTACGCCGCCAGCCCGCGCTTCGATTCGCTGCTCGCCAAACTAATCGCCTATTCGCCGTCGGCGCAATTTACCGACGTGGTGCGCAAGGCGCGCCGCGCGCTCGCCGAATTCCGGATCGAAGGCGTCGCGACCAATCTCGGCTTCCTGCGCGCCCTGCTGGACCATCCCGAATTCGCCGCGAACCGGCTTTACACGCGCTTTATCGAGGACCATATCGGCGATCTGGCGGCGGCGGCCGGCGCCGTTCATCGCCCGCTGTTTTTCGCAACGCCGGCGGCCGCGGCGCGTTCCGCCACAACGCCGGCGCCGACGCGCGCGGGCGCCAAAATCGATTCCCGCGATCCGCTCGCCGTGCTCCATCACGGCAAATCCGCCGATCCCGCGCCAGCCGCGCTCGTCCCGGACGCGCCCGCGCCAAGCCCCAACGGCCCCGAAATCACCGCGCCCGACGGCTCGATTACCGTCGCCGCGCTCATCCAGGGCGCCATTGCCGCGATCGACGTCGCCGCGGGCGATCTGGTCCATCGCGGCGGCCAGTTGCTGGTGATGGAAGCGATGAAGATGGAGCACGTAATCAAGGCTCCGGCGAGCGGCGTCGTGAGCCGCCTCGTGGTCGCCGTCGGCGACGTGGTTTTCGAGGGCGCCACGCTCGCTTTTATCGAACCATCCGAGGTCCAGACCGCCGAAGTCGCCGAGCGGGAAGTCGTCGATCTCGACTATATCCGCCCGGACCTGGCTGAAGTTTACGAGCGCCACGAAATCGGCTTTGACGCCAACCGGCCCGACGCGGTCGCGCGCCGGCGCAAAACCGGCCAGCGCACCGCGCGCGAAAATATCGACGATCTTTGCGATCCCGGCAGCTTCGTCGAATACGGACCGCTGGTGGTCGCCGCGCAGCGCCGCCGCCGTTCGCTCGACGATTTAATCCATCGCACTCCCGCCGACGGCATGGTCGTCGGCATCGGCCGCGTCAACGGCGATCTGTTCGGCGAGCGCGCCGCGCAATGCATCGCGATGTCCTACGACTACACCGTGCTGGCCGGCACCCAGGGCACCCAAAACCATCGCAAGAAGGACCGGATGTTCGAGCTGGCGGCCAAGCTGCGCCTGCCGATCGTGATTTTCGCCGAAGGCGGCGGCGGCCGTCCCGGCGATACCGACGGCGTCAGCCCCACCGGCCTCGATTGCCCGGCGTTCAATCTGTTCGGCCGCCTGAGCGGCCTCGTTCCCCTGGTCGGCATCACGTCGGGCCGATGCTTCGCCGGCAACGCGGCGTTGCTCGGATGCTGCGACGTCGTGATCGCGACGCGCGGCTCGAATATCGGGATGGGCGGTCCGGCGATGATCGAAGGCGGCGGCCTCGGCATCTTCCGGCCCGAGGAAGTCGGCCCAATGGAAGTGCAGGTTCCCAACGGCGTGGTCGATATCGCCGTCGCCGACGAGGCCGAGGCGGGGGGCGTCGCCCGCCGCTATCTGGCGTATTTTCAGGGCCGCGTCGAACGCTGGGAAGCGGCCGACCAGCGTCTGCTGCGCGGCCTGATCCCGGAAAACCGCCTGCGTATCTACGACGTTCGCGCGGTGATCGAAACTCTCGCCGATACCGGCTCGGTGCTCGAAATCCGCCGCAACTTCGGCCTCGGCATGGTCACGGCGCTGGCGCGGATCGAAGGCCGCCCGGTCGGCATCATCGCCAACAACCCCACCCATCTGGCCGGCGCCATCGATTCGCCCGGCGCCGACAAGGCCGCGCGCTTCATGCAGCTATGCGACGCGCATGACCTCCCACTGATCTCACTGTGCGACACCCCCGGCATCATGGTCGGTCCCGAAGGCGAAAAGACCGCGCTGGTGCGCCACGCGGCGCGGATGTTCGTCACGGGCGCGAACCTGACCGTGCCGAACTGCACGATTATTCTGCGCAAAGGCTACGGCTTGGGCGCGCAGGCGATGGCCGCCGGCAGCTTCAAGGCGCCGACGTTCACCGTCGCCTGGCCGACCGGGGAATTCGGCGGGATGGGCCTCGAGGGCGCGGTCAAGCTCGGCTATCGTAACGATCTGGCGGCGGAAACCGATCCGGACAAGCGCAAGCAATTATTCGACGAGATGGTCGCGCGGATGTATCAGCACGGCAAGGCGGTCAATATCTCCTCCGCCTTCGAAATCGACGACGTGATCGATCCGGCCGATTCGCGCAAGTGGATTATGGCGATGCTGCGGTCGGCGCCGGAGCCGGCGCCGCGCGAAGGCAAGAAACGCCCCAACATCGACACCTGGTAACGATTGGCGACTTCCCTTGGCCGACCGCGGTCATCGTGAAGTTGCGGCGCGCAGCTTCAACCAGGTGAGCAGCCCGGTCAAACAGATCGCCAACCAGCAACCACCAGCCGCGAACCCGCCGATCAGAGCGCTCAGGAGCCGGCCCTGGTAGAGTTCTCCGAGTCCGATCAGCAGCACGAGATAAAGCGCCGCGACCGCGCCGAGGGTTTGCCATCGCCAGCGCCGGCCATGTATCGCCACGGCGTAGCCGGCAAATCCGTACGCCGCGGTCGCCGTGACCATCGCAACGCTGGGAAAACCGTGAAACCCGTGGACGAGTTCGGAAGCCGGCGCCGCGGGAGCGACCAGCGTGAAGAATTCGCGCAGTGCGCGGCCGAGACCATAGGCGCTGCCCATGATCGGCAGCGCCGCCAGCGCCAGCGCCTTTTCGCCGGCATAAGCAAGGACGGCCGCGGTAAGGGCCACAACGGCCGCCAGCGGCCATGCGCCGCCCAGAAAAATCGGCGCGGCCAGCGCTGAATCCAGCGCCGGCGTATGATGCCGGGCGACCAACAACGCCACCATCCGATCGACCCGGACCAGAGGGTCCTGGGCGAAAATATCCTGAACCACACCGCCGAAAAGCCAGGCCAGCGCGCCCAGCGCAATGAGTCCGACCGTCAGGTGGAGGCCAAGGTAGCCGGTCGGAGAAAACCGTGCGCGAATAAAGACGATCAGCGGTTCGAGTTCAAGGCCAAAGCGCTCGGCAATATGCCGCCGCCAGGCGTCTTTGAGTTGGTCCTGCCTGCGGACCATCCAGCGCCACAGGATGACGGCGCCGGCAGTGAACGCGAACAGGATAAAAATGCCGGCGCCGAGCGAGCTCAACCAGGTTCCCATGGATCGCCATTGCGCGCCCACCAGGTAGCCCAATCCCACGACCGCGGCGCCCCAGAACGCGCCCGCGATCACCGCCATCGGCAAAAATCGCCGGGCGGACATTTCACATAAACCGGCGGTGAAAGGGGCGAACGCGCGGCCAATCGCGAGGAAGCGGCCGACCAGGACGGTGGCGGCGCCCCAGCGCGCGAAATAAGACTCGAGTTGGCGGCGATGCCGCTCATAGTGGCGGCGCGCGAAAGCCCAGCGCGCCAGGAGGGCCTCGCCTTTCCAGCGTCCGAGCGCGTAGCCGCCGACATCGCCGAGCGCCGCGCCGCCGGCAACGGCGCCGAGCGCCCACCAGAAAGGAAACGCTCCCGCGCTGACGAGCGCGCCGGCCGCCAATGCGACCGCTTCGCCGGGGAACAACAGGCCAAGGAACGCGGAAGACTCCAACGCGACGATCAGGAAGATCGGGATCAGCGTCCAGAATTTAGAATGGCTCAGTAGCTCGCGCAGGAGGCTGGTCATGGCGCAACGTCATTGGCGGAGGCCGAACCGTCCGTAGCTCAGCGCGAGGCTCGGCAGCACCAGCAGGCTCAGCGCGGTCGAAGTGAACAGGCCGCCGAGAATGATGATCGCCATCGGCCCTTCGATCTCGCGGCCGGGCGCGTCGCCGCTCAACGCCAACGGCAACACGCCGAGCGCGGTCACGGTCGCGGTCATCAGGATGGGAAGTAGCCGTTCGGAAGCGCCGCGCAGGGCCGTTTCGCGGTTCCAGACGGCGCCTTCGTTCGCAACCAGATGCTCGAAATGGGAGATCATCATGATCGAGTTGCGCATGGTGATGCCAAAAAGCGTAACGAAACCGACGATCGATCCGAGCGAAAGATAGCCGCCGCCAAGCCACGCCGCGAAGACTCCGCCGGCCAGAGCAAATGGCAAGTTGAGCAACACCAGGAACAGATTCCTTAGGTTGCCAAAAGCCAGATACAGCAGAATAAGAATCAGAACGGCGGCGATAATCGAGTCGAGCACGATCTGCCTGATCGCGCTCGCGCGCGCCTCGGCGGCGCCGCTGAATTCAATATAGGAGCCGGCCGGAAGCTTGATCGCCGCGATTTTTCGCCGCGCCTGCGCGACGAACGAATCGAGCGCGCGGCCCGCGACGTTGCAGGTCACGATCTGCTCACGCCGTCCGCCGTCATGGAGTATCGAATACCGGCCAGTCACCAGCGAAATCGTCGCGAGTTCGCGCAGCGGCATGAGTTTGCCCTGGCGGTTTTCCAGCAGCATCCCGCCCAGCGCTTCGGGGTCGAGCCGGGCGGCGCGATCGAAGATCACCGAGACGCCGAAAATCCGGGCGCCATTGTAGGTTTGGGCGACGATGGTTCCCTGGTAGGCGGTGTTGATCGCCGACAGCACGTCGAGGGGCGAAAAGCCGAACTGGATCAGGCGCTGGGGCCGCAACCGGACCAGCATCTCCGGCATCCCGCCGGGCGCCTGCACATGGACGTCCACGCCGCCGGGAGTTTTTTGCAGGACGCGCGCGACGGCGTCGCCGGCCTGGTCGAGACTGTCAAGATTGTCGCCAAAGATGCTCACCACGACGTCCGCCGTCTGTCCGGAGAGGGTTTCCTCGATACGCTCGCTGAAGAACGAATTCAGGCCGAAGTCGTAGCCGGGAAATTCCGCCAGGATATTGCGAATGTTTTGCTGCGCGTCGTCGAGGTCCTCGCCCGCGCGCGGCTTGACCGTCACGTCGAACTCGCTTTCCTGCGGCCCAAGCGTGTCGTCGCCGAGCACGGCGCGGCCGGCGCGCTGGTCGATGCTTTTGACGTCCGGATCGCGCATCAGCTCCTTGCCGGCCATCCGCCCCATCCGCATCGACTCCCGTATTGAGGTGCCGGGAATTCCGGCCATGTGCATGATGAAGCTGTTTTCCTGAAGCTCCGGCAGAAAGCTGCCTTCGAAGAACGGCAGCGTCGCGGCGGCGGCCAGGCAAAGCGCGCCAACCACCAGAATCGGCAGCTGCGGACGATCGAGCAGTTTTTCCAGCCAGCGCCGATGGATCCGTTTGAGGCGGCCCGCCAAACGGGTTTCGGCGTTCGCGGTCGAATTTGGCAGCATCGCCGCGCACAGCGCCGGCGTCAGCGTCAAGGCGACGCCCAAAGACGCCATAATCGCAAGAATATAGGCGACGCCGAGCGGGGCGAAAATCTTGCCCTGCACGCCGGTCATGGCCAGCACCGGGAAAAACACGAGCGCGACCACGAAGGTGGCGTAAACCACGGCGCCGCGAACCTCCAGCGAAGCGTCGAGGATCACGTCGAACCGCGGTCTTGGGTTGGCGCCGGTCCAGTTTTCACGCAGGCGGCGAAAGACGTTTTCGACGTCGATGACGGCGTCGTCCACGACCTCGCCGATCGCGATCGCCAGTCCCCCGAGCGTAATCGTGTTGAGCGTCGCGCCCATCCAGTGCAGGACGATGGTCGCCATCAGCAGCGACAGCGGAATCGCGGTGAGTGAGATGAAGGCGGTGCGCAGGTTGTAAAGAAACAGGGTGAGGACGATCGCCACCAGCGCGCCGCCGAGCAGCAACGACGACCTGATGCCCGCCACCGAGGTTTTGATGAAGTCCGCGGCGCGGAACAGGCGCGGGAACAAGGTGACGCCGGCGGCGTTGAGCGCGGGCGCGAGATCGCGCAGGGCGCGCTCGGCGTTCCTCGTCACCTCCAGGGTGTTGGCGCCGTACTGGCTCGACAGCACCAGAATCACGCCCGGCGCGTCAAAAATCGCGGCGTCGCCGGTAAGCGGCTGCGGCGCCCACCTGACCCTGGCGACGTCGCGCAGGCGCACGCTCGCGCCCTCCAGCGGAGCAAGGACCGCGGCGCCCAATTGTTCGGGAGTTATCGATTGCCCTTCGGTGCGAATGACGATGCGCTGGTTGGCGTTTTCGACAAATCCGGCGCCCATGACGCCGGTGGCGCGGCGCGCCGCGGCGAGGACCTGGCTGAGACTGATCCCATAGGCCAGCAGGCGTTGCGGCCGAACCTGAATCTGGAGCTGGCGCACGCCGCCGCCGTAGATCGCGACTTTGGCGACGCCCGGCGCGGCGAGCAGCCGCGGGCGCATCGACCAGTACGCGAAGCTCCACAGATCCATCGGCTGGAGCTTGCGCGAAGCGATCCCCACCGTCAGAAACACGCTGGTGGCCGAGGTCAGCGGCGCCATCGTCGGCGCGGAGACGCCCGCCGGCATTTCGTTGCCGACCGCGAGCAGCCGCTCGTTCACCATTTGGCGATCGCGGAAAATGTCGGTGCTCTCGCGAAAGACGACGGTGATCGCCGAGAGGCCCTGGATCGATTGCGAGCGAATGCTCGCGACGTCGTTCATGCCCAGCAGGACGCTTTCGACCGGCTGCGTCACCAGCGCCTCGACCTGTTCCGAGGCGAGCCCCGGCGCTTCGGTTTGAATCATCACCTGCGGCGGCGCGAATTCCGGAAAGACGTCGAGCGGCGCGTTGAACGCCGAATAAATTCCGTAGCCGAAAGCGAGGCAGGCCAGCGCGATCACGACGCCACGAAAGCGCAGCGAGAATGCGACTATCGCCTTGAGCATCGCGCGCCTTTAGTCCTCGGGCTGAATCTGCGCCTTGAGTTCTTCGGACAACAAGGTCTGCGCGCCCATGACGACCACGCGCATTCCGGACCGGACGTTGCGGGTGACGAAATAGCCGGCGCGGGTGGCTTGCGCGGTAACGATCTCGCGCCGCACAAAACGACTGCCGTCCAGCGCCTGATAAATCCACTTGCCGCCGGCATATCTGACGACCGCCGAACGTGGCACGATCACTCCTTGCGAGACCCCTCCGGAAGCCGCGAGCGCGGCGGAAACGGCGGCGCCGGGCCTGACCGGAAGCCCCCGCGTGTTCATCAATAAAAGAAAACCCGGTCCTTGCATCCGCGGGTCGATCGTCGGCGCGGCATACACGGCGCGCGCGCTGAGCGGATGGTTTTCGAGGCCGAAGACCACGATCGTGGCCTGGCGGGGAAGTGCAGCGAAGGCCGCGCCGGCGGGCGCGCTCACGCGCGCGAGCGCTGTCTGGCGGTCGATCAGGGCGTCAATGAAGTCGGAGCGCGCGCGAAAATCCATTTGCGCGATTTCACCGCCCCAGGCGTCGCGCAGTTGCCGCTCCAGCGCCTCAAGGCGCGCCTTGTCGGTCATATAGGCGACCTCGGCGGCCTGCATTGCGCGCAGGGAGACGTTGTTGCGCTCGGCGTATAGACGCTTTGAGCGGCGATACTGCGCCGCCGAGGCGCCGAGCGCGGCCTGGGCGCTGATTAAGTCGCGGTTGAGCGTGGAGAGCGGCGCCGGATCGAGCACCAATCCGTACGCTTCAACCTGGATTGGCCGCGCGACGATCTCCAGCGTTTGGGCGACGAGGCCAATCCGCCGCTGCGCGGCCGGGCCAATCGCAATGACCACTTGGCCGGCGGCGTCGCGCGAGACCCGCGCGGCGGTCGAGACTATGGGCTTTTCATCATCATCGTCGTCGGCCGCGCCGCGCGTGGCCCTGGTGATTATGGTGAGCGCCGCGACCACGGCCAAGACGATCCCCATCATTAATCGACGCTTCATTAATCGAGGCTTCATTGCCGGGTTTGATCTTCCGCCTGGTTTGGCAGTGACGCGGGAAGTTTGAACGCTTGCAAATCGCCGTTCAGCAACGGCCGCGCCACCGCGTCCTCAAGCGCGCCTAACGCCGCCTGGGCGTTCGCGAGCGCCGCCAACCGCGACTGCTCGGCGACGATGGTCTGGAGCTGGGCGGTCGCGAGGGTCAGGCTATCGAGGTCGCCGAGCTGGCGTGCCCGGCGCGTCGCGGCCAGGCGTTGCTCCGCAAAAGCGGCGGAGTTTGAACCCTCCGCATACGCCTCCAGCGCGCCGCGATATTGCGTGAGCGCGCCTTGCGTTTGCGAGATGATGCCGTATTGCAGCGCGGTGAATTCCGCCGCGACCTGCGCGCGCCGCGCCCGGGCCTCGGCGATTGGCCCCTGGTTCTGGTTCATCACCGGCAAATTAACGATCGGAATCAGCTCGAAGATATTCTCGTTGACCTCCCACGAATAACCGCCGCCGAGGTTGATATCCGGATATTGCCGCGCAATTTCGAGTTTCAGCGCCTCGTCCGCGGCGGCGTACTGTTCCAGCCTCCGCCGCAAATCGAGTCGATTGAGCAAAGCCAATTCGCGCAGACGCGCCGCGGTGAGCGCAGCCTCGTCGGGCGGACGCTCAAACCCCGGCCAGGCAAATCCCACGTCCTGGAGCGCGTCAACTGGAACGCCGATGGCGGCCGCAAGGCTATTCAGCGTCGCGGACACGCGGCTGCGCGCCTGTGCCGTCTTTAACCGCGCGGTGGCGAGATTCGCCAGCGCGAAGTTGAGCGCCGGCGCCGCGGCCGCGCCCGCCGCGACGCGCTCCTGAAGCGCTCGCGCCACGCGTGCGGACGCCGACTGGTAGGCGCGCGCCAGCGCGAATTCCCGCCGCGCGACCAGATGCGCCAGCAGCGCGTCGCGGATCGCGCCGCGGATCCGCCACGCGGTCTCGTCAACTCCGATCTCCGCCGCCACGGCCTGACGCTGGGCCTGGGCAATCCGGTAACCGCGCTTCCCAGCGGTCTCTATCGGAAAATTCACCTCGGCGGCGCCTAGCCCCCACGGGGCAAAGTTAGGAAATGCGGTGGCCGCGTATGCGGGACCAAGGCCGACGCTTGGGTTCGGCCGCTGACCGGCGGTGACG
>DAHZDR010000491.1 GCA_027403435.1 Deltaproteobacteria bacterium | reverse complement strand
CCAATGGAGTCGCCTTCGAGGCGATTCAGCGGCGCGCCTACGAACTGTTTCTGGCGCGTGGCGCCGGGCACGGCGGCGACCTCGCCGATTGGCTGGCGGCCGAACGCGAATTGAAGGGCCGGCCGGCGGCGCGCGATTGAACGGTCCGTTCTGCGCGCCGGCGCGAAGAGCGGCGCCGGCTGGCGCGCGCGGCGGATGACGCGATGGTCGCCGATTGCGCAGCGGCTGGCGCAACGCCGCTTTTCGACCTCGCGCTCGCGACCGACGCCGGTACGACCCGCGCGGGCAACGAGGATTGCCGCGGCCATTTGGTCGAGGATGGGCGGACGGCGGTATTGGTTGTGGCCGACGGGGTCGGCGGCTATGAAGGCGGCGAAATCGCCAGCGCGATCGTGGTCGAGGCGACGCTCAACGCCTTTCGCGGCAGTCCCGCCGCGTGGGGGCCGGCGAAGCGGCTGTACCGCGCGGTACAGAACGCCAATATCGAAGTCCACAACAAGGCGCTGGTGGTTCCGGAACTGCGCCGGATGGCGACGACCTGCACCGCCGTGGCGATCGCGGCGGACGAGGGGATGCTGCACGCGGCGCACGTCGGGGATTGCCGGCTCTATCTGATCCGCGATCGGCGGGTCGAACAGCTCAGCCGCGACCATACCGTGATCGGCGAGCGCGTGCGGATGGGCTTGCTGAGCGCCGAACGCGCCCGCAACCATCCCGACCGTTCGGCGTTGAGCCGCTGTCTCGGCCAGGACCTGATCGCCTCGATCGACCAGATTACGATTCCGCTCCGGCGCGACGACCGGATCGTGGTGTGCAGCGACGGGCTGTGGTCGGTGATCGAGGAGCGCGAGATCGAGCGCCTGTCGCGCGAAGGCGACGCGGCCGGCGCGTGCCGGCGAATAATCGAGGAGGCGAATCGCCGGGGCACGCCGGATAACCTGACGATCGGCGTCTTTCGCCTGTACGCCGAAGGCGCGACGGCGGCGCGGCGGCGCGGCTGGCGCGAACGGCTGGCGTCGATGCTGGGTCTCGGCCGGTGAGCGGCGTTCCGGCCATGGCTGGCCCGGCGCGCGGCGCAAGCGCGCGGATCGCGGCGCGGCGGCCGATTGCGCGGACGGCGGCGCGGATGTTAGCGTCGCGCGCGCGGACGGCCCGCAAATTCCATGCGTGAGGTCAACGTCGGCGACCGGCTCGATCAGTATGAACTGACCGGGTTGATAGCGCGAAGCGGCATGGCCTCGATCTTCAAAGCCGTCGATCACAAGCACGGCGATCGCGTCGTCGCGATCAAGATCCCTTACGCGCAGTTCGAAAGCGACGTGGTTTTTTACGGCCGCTTCCAGCGCGAAGAGGAGGTGATCCGCCGCCTCGACCATCCGAACATCATCAAGGTGTGCACGCCGGAGCGAAAGAGCCGGATGTATATCGCGATGGAGTACGTCGAGGGGATTTCGCTGCGGGCGATGTTGCGTGACCAGCGGCCGCTGCCGGTCGCGCGGGCGCTGGATTACGCCATACAGATTTGCGGCGCGCTGACGTATATGCACGGCCAGCGCGTCGTGCATCGCGACCTCAAGCCCGAGAACGTGCTGGTGACCGCGGCGGGCCAGGTGAAAATCATGGATTTCGGGATCGCGCTTGACGAACAGGCGCGGCGGCTGACCTGGTCGGGACTGTCCTCGACGATCGGCACGCCTGACTACATGGCGCCGGAACAGGTCTCAGGTAAGCGCGGCGACGCGCGGACCGATATCTATGCGCTGGGGACGCTGCTCTACGAGATGCTGACGGCGCAACTGCCATACGCGGCCGACAGCGTGTACAACGTGATGCGGGCGAAGACCGGCGAGGATCCACGTCCGCCGCGGCAATATCGGCCCGATCTCGATCCGCACCTGGAGGAGATTATCCTGCACGCGATCGAGCGGCTGCCGCGTAATCGCCACGCGAGCGCCGCGGAGCTGCTGCGGGATCTGGAAAATCCCGCCCAGGTGCGGATCACCGGACGCGCCGAACGGCTTCATCCGCGCAGCCTTGCGGCGCAGAAAATGCGTGGCATTCTCTGGACCGCGCTGTTTTTCGGCTCGCTCGCCGGGGTGTTGGGGTTCCTGATATGGCTGGCCAACCGCTATCCGGCGGCGCCGACGGCATACCAACGCAGTTACCGGGGCCAAATGAAATGACCGTGAGCGATTATTCCAGACCATCGCGCCGCGCGCGGCGGCTTCCGCCGGTCGTGGCCGTGGCGGCCGCCGCCGCGATCGTGCTGGCGGCGCGCGTCGCGCCGGCGTGGGCGCAGGCGGCGCCGGCGGTCCATCCCTGGAGCGAGTTGACCCAGTCGCTGAATCTGGCGTGGGTGCTGATCGGCGCGTTCCTCGTGATGTTCATGCAGGTCGGTTTTGCGATGCTCGAAACCGGCTTTACGCGAGCTAAAAACGCCGTCAACACGATGGCGATGAATCTGCTGGTCTATCCCATCGGCCTGGTGGGCTTTTGGCTGACCGGCTACGGTCTGATGATGGGCGGCGTGGGCGCGTGGCCGTCGATTAGCGCGGCGCCGCTTCCGTCTCGCGAACTGGCGCTTTGGATCGCGGGCCATCGCTGGGGCCTGATCGGTTGCGGCAAGTTCGCGCTGGTCAGCGTGAGTCACGATCCGGCGAGTCTCGCGATGTTTCTGTTTGCGGTCGTGTTCATGGATACCGCCGCGACGATTCCGACCGGCGCGCTGGCCGAGCGCTGGAAATTCTCGGCGTTTTTCATCTACGGGCTGTTCATGTCGATGTTCCTTTATCCGCTTTACGGCAACTGGGTGTGGGGCGGAGGATGGCTGGCGCAGTTGGGCGTCAACCTGAGGCTGGGGCATGGTCAGGTGGATTTTGCCGGATCGGCGGTGGTGCACATGACCGGCGGCGTCGCGGCTCTGGCGGGCGCGCGGGTGCTCGGTCCGCGGATCGGCAAGTTCCGGCGCGACGGCGCGATCGGCCTGCTGCCGGGTCATAATATTCCGCTGGCGGTGCTGGGCACGCTGGTGCTGGCGTTTGGCTGGTTCGGTTTCAACACCGGTTCGACGCTGGCCGCTTCCGACTCCCGCGTCGCGCTGATTGCGGTGAACACGGCGTTGGCGTCGGCGGGCGGAGCGCTGGCGGCGATTTTGTATCTTTGGCGGCGTTATAATCGGCCTGACGTTGCGATGGCGTGCAATGGCTTGCTGGGCGGGCTTGTGGCGATTACCGCCCCGTGCGCCTTTGTCACGCCCGCGACGGCCGTGCTGATCGGCGTCGTGGCCGGATTGCTGGTGATCGGCGGCGTGCTGACGCTGGAGCGCCGCTTTCGTATCGACGATCCGGTCGGCGCAATTTCGGTGCATGGCCTGTGCGGGATGTGGGGCGCGCTCGCGTTGGGACTGTTCGCCGACGGCGCTTACGGCGACGGGTGGAACGGGATCGCGGGGCCGGTGCGCGGTCTGTTCTACGGCGACGCGGGACAGTTCGGCGCTCAGGCGATCGGCGTCGCCGCCAATCTGATCGTTGTGTTCACGCTGGCGACG
>DAHZDR010000463.1 GCA_027403435.1 Deltaproteobacteria bacterium | reverse complement strand
GAGGAAACCGCCGCCGAAGGCGTAAATCGCCCAGACCGCGTAGTAGCGGCGCATGATGCGGCGGGCTGCGGCCGGCGGCGCTTCGAAAGCGTTCCCTGACGCCGTTTGCGTCGCGATCATTTTCCGCCGCAGCCCCATCGTTTAGACTTCTCCCGCGGCGCCGCGCCGCCTGGTATGTCTTGAACGCTCCCGAACCATCCATCGCCGCCGCCGGCGCGGCAGCCGCCACGCTCACGAAACGCGAACTCGGCCGCGTCACGCGGGCGCGCCGGTTGATCGGCGTCGTATGGCTGGCGGCGCGAATTTATGCGCCCTACAAGGCGATTCAGCTATGGTCGCGAATCGCCGGCGACGCGAAGAAGGAAGCGCGCTATCGCCGTCAGGACGCGCGCGCCGCCCGCGCGCTTTATCGCGCCTCGATCCGGCTGGAAGGCCTGCTGATCAAGGCGAGCCAGTTTATCGCAACCCGCGCCGATATTCTCCCCGACGCCTGGGTCGCGACGCTCGGCGGCCTGCATGACCGCGTGCCGGCGCGGCCGTTTCCGATAATTCGCGGGCAGATCGAGCGGGAACTTGGCCGGCCGCTCGGCGAGTTGTTCGCCGAATTTGACGAAACGCCGATCGCGGCGGCGTCGCTCGCCCAGGTCCATCGCGGGCTAACGCGCGACGGCCGGCGCTGCGCGGTGAAGGTGCAGTATCCGCATATCGCGGCGGTGATCGCGGCGGACCTGCGCAATCTGACCTTCACGCTGCGCCTCCTGGCGATGATCGAGCGCGATTTCGATTTCCGTCCGCTTGCGCGCGAGTTGCTCAAATACCTTCCGATGGAGCTCGATTTCCTCAATGAGGCGCGCAACAGCGAAACGATCGCGCGCAACTTCGCCGGCGACGGCGGCGTGGCGGTGCCGCGCGTCTATCACGAACTGACGACGCGGCGCGTGCTCACGATGGAGCTGGCCGAGGGAATCAAGGTGACCGACCTGGCCGCGCTCGAGCGCGCCGGTATCGACAAGCGCGCGGTGGCGCAGAAGCTGATCGAGATTTTCACCGCGCAGATTCTGCGCGACGGTTTTTTCCACGCCGACCCGCATCCGGGCAATATTCTGGTGCGGCCGGGGCCGCAAATCGTGCTGCTCGATTTCGGACTGGCTAAGGATTTTCCGCCGGCGTTCCGCGCCGCGATGGTGCGGCTGACGTTCGCGATTCTCACCGCGAATCGCGACGCGATCGTCGCCGCCTTCCGCGACCTGGGCTTTCGCACGCGCGACGATTCGCCCGAGACGCTGCTGACGCTCGCCAGCGTGTTTCTGGGCAACAGCGTCAAGCGCAACCGCGCCTATGCGGACGCGGCGCTGGTCGAGGAATTTTCCGACGAGCTGCCGCGCGCGTTGCGGGCCAATCCGATTATCGAGGCGCCGGCTGATGTTTTGCTGGTGAACCGCGTGATGGGCCTGATGAGCGGACTGGGCAAGACCCTGGATTCGCAGGTCAATCTGTTCGCCACGCTGATGCCCTACGCCTCCCGGTTGATGTCCGAGCAGTCATCAAGCGCCGCATCGCGGGAGTGAGCGGCGCCGTGGCCGTATCGCGAGCGCCGGCGCGGGTCGGGAGAAATCAATTGCTTTACGAAGGGGCTGGCGTCGCTTACGCTCGATGGCTCAGCCGCTGGCGGCCAGATGATCGGACGCGCGGCCTGAGAGGACGATTATGTCGGAACGGCAGGCGAAACTGCTCGCGCTCGCGGGCGAACTGGCCGACGATTTCGCGGCGCGCGCCGGCGCGCATGACCGCGACGCGAGCTTTCCGGTCGAAAACGTCGAGCGGATGAAGGAGACCGGCTACACCGCGCTGGTGATTCCGGAGCGCAACGGCGGCCTCGGCGCCAATCTGCTCGATTACGCGCTCTGCCAGGAGCGGCTGGCGCAGGGCTGCGCGGCGACCGCGCTCTCGATCAACATGCATCTGTTCGGCCTCGGCAGCATGGTCGAACGATCGGCGGGCGCGCCGCGCGACGATCTGTTCTTCGAGCTGATCGGACGCCATCGGCGGATTATCGGCGGCGGCATCAGCGAGCCCGAGACCGGCGGCGACTGGGGCTTTTTCGCGACCCGCGCGCGGCGCGAGGGCGATCACTGGATCCTCAACGGACGCAAGGTCTTCACCAGCCTGTCGCCGGTAATCGACATCTTTATGGTGATGGCCACGATCGAGGAGGAGGCTGGACCGCCGGCCAGCGCGACCTTTGCGATTCCGCGCGGCGCGCCGGGCGCCGAAATCGTCGAGACCTGGGACACCATGGCGATGCGCGCGACGGCGAGCCACGACCTGATTCTGAAAGATGTGCGCGTGGGCGACGCGGCGATGTCCGAGCGGCGGCCGATCGGGCCGATCGACGCCAACGGGATTTCGCTGTTCGCCTGGTTCAGCGTCTCGGTCGCGGCGATTTACACGGGAATCGCGGAGGCGGCGCTGAAATTCGCGCGCGAGTTCGCCGGACGCCATCGCCCGATAACCCTGCCGCGGCCGATCGCTTATCTGCCGGGGACGCAGTTCGCGATGGCCGAGGCGCAGGCGCTGCTCGCCCAATCGCGCGCGTTGTTGATGCGGACCGGCGAGGATTATATGCGCGATCCGGCGGCGTTCGCGGGCGAGGCCGGCCTCGCCCGGGTGGTCATGCCGAAATACGTCGCGACCAACAACGCGGTCAGAATCGTCGATTTATGCATGGAGATCGTCGGCGCCCACGGACTCCATCGCAAGTTTCCGCTCGAACGCCATTACCGCGACGTGCGCGCCGGCCCGAACCATCCGCTGTCCAACGCCCGCGCGCGCGAGCTGATTGGCAAAACCGCGCTGGGGATTTCGCTGGCCGAAACGCCGCGCTGGTAGCGCGTGGCGTCCGCGCCGGCTTACGGAATGAACATCGGCGCGATCATCAGCAGCGTCATCAATACTGCCGCCCATGGGCTTCCCGACGATCCCGACTGTGAGGTTTGTTGGTACGCCGCGATACCCCCGGATTGGTCCGGCGCCGGATAGCTGGGCTGGGACGCTATCTTGCTGAAGATGTCCTGGCCGCCGGTTTGCCCGTTGCCCGCGCCCGTGCTTCCATTGCCGGCGGCCGAAGCGGACGAGGCCGCCAGCAGTTGCGGCGCGACGATGACGCGGTTGGCCACTTCGACGTTGGGATCGCGCATGAACCGGCGGGCCGTTTGTTCGGCGTCGCGCTTGCCAAAAGCCGTTGCGACGAAGCCGTAGAGAATCACCTCACGCTGGCCGCCGCTGGCGACGACATTCGCGCCCACCAGAGGCAGGCGATGGGCTTTCAGATAATCCGTCAACGCTCGCGCCTGCGCCGCGGGATCAGCGGGCAACGGCGGCAGCGCCGCTTCCGGGCTTGGCCGCGGCTCCGGGGTTTGAGCCGCCGCCGGAGCAAGCGGAGACGCGCTGGTCTTCGCGGCGGGCGCGCAAGCCTGGATTGGCAGCGCGATCGCCGCGGCCACAATTATCAACGCGGCATGCTCAACGTAGCGCATACGCCACACCGACGCGGGCAAGCGGACGCCTGACGGCAATATTGCCCACATCCACCCTAATTCATCGGCGGTCCACGCGGAAAGCGCGCTTATCGCCCAGTCCGCCCGCCGCGGTTTCTGTGCATATCCTGAAACGGCGCGCTGGCGTGGCCGCGGCTGGTCGAATAACTTGGCTTTTCGTGGCGGAATTGGCGGAGATCGAAAAGGTCGCGATACGGGCGGCGCGCGCCGCCGCGCGCATCCATTTGAAGTGGCTCAGCCGCACCAGCGTGACGCGCAAGAGCAATCCGATCGATCTGGTCACCGAAGCGGATCATGAAGCCGAGGCGGCGGTGGTCGAGATGTTGCAGCGGAGCTTTCCAACCCATGCGATCCTGGCGGAGGAGGGCGGCGGCGCCGCGGCCGGCGAGCATCGATGGATCGTCGATCCGCTCGACGGCACCACCAATTTCGCCCACGGCTTTCCGATGTTCTGCGTGTCGATCGCCTACGAGCGGCGGGGCCGGGTGCAAGTCGGCGTGATTTTCGACGCGTTCAGGAAGGAATGTTTCGTCGCCCGGCGCGGCGCGGGCGCGCGGCTCAACG
>DAHZDR010000461.1 GCA_027403435.1 Deltaproteobacteria bacterium | reverse complement strand
CGCCGAGCGCCCGCAACGCCGCGTCGCAGGCGAGTCTGAGATCGGCGGCTTCGCGCGCGGTCGGCGGGTCGTGGCGCACGATCCGCTCGGTCAGACGGACGGAGCCCAGTTGCAGGCTGATCAGAGTCGGCGCGCCGCCCGGCGCCGAGCGAATCAGCTCCGTGGATCCGCCGCCGATATCGACCACCAACAGGCGGGCCGCCGGGTCAAGCTTCAGGCCGCGGATGGCCGCGAGCCAGGCAAGCCGCGCCTCGCTTTCGCCGCTGACGATTTCGAGTTCAACTCCGGCGCGTTGCTTGACCCGCGCGATAAATTCGGGGCCGTCGCGCGCGTCGCGCAAGGCCGCGGTGGCCACGGCCAGAATCCGTTCGGCGCCCAGTTCGCGCGCCCGCGCCGCGAATTCGTCGATTGTCTCCAGCGTGCGCGCGGCCGCTTCCGGATCGAGCGCGCCATTGGCGTCAACGCCGCGGCCCAGCCGCGTAATGCGGCTCAACTCGGCGATTTTCGTGACGGTGGCGGGCGGCGTCGCCTCGGCCACCAGCATCAATACGGTATTGCTGCCAACGTCGAGCGCGCCCAGCTTCATGCCGGCACCGCCTCACTCGTCCGCGCGGCGCCGTCGGGTGCAAGGCCTTCATGCGCGATCCATTTTTGGAACGCCGCCAGCGCGCGCTCGCCCAGCGCGATTTTCTTTTCGCGGCCGCGAAAACGACCCGCCAATGGCGGCATCAGGCCGAAATTGGCGTTCATCGGCTGAAAGTCGCGCCGCGCGGGCTCCGTGATATACGCGACCAGCGAGCCGAGCGCGCTTTCGCGCGGCGGCGCGACCGGTTCGGCGCCGCCGAGAATCCGCGCCAGGTTGATCGCCGCGAGCATCCCGGCCGCCGCCGATTCAACGTAGCCTTCGACGCCGATCATCTGCCCGGCCAGCAGTAGATCGTCGCGGCCGCGCAATTGCAGGGTCGGCCGGAGCAGGCGCGGCGAATCGATAAAGGTGTTGCGATGGAGCGAGCCGAGCCGCACGAATTCCACCCGCTCCAGTCCGGGTATCATCCGCAATACGCGCCGCTGCTCGGGATAGGTCATCTTGGTCTGAAAACCGACCAGGTTGTACAGCCGTCCTTCGTGATCATCCTGGCGCAACTGCACGACCGCGAACGGGCGTCGGCCGGTGCGCGGATCGACCAGGCCGACCGGCTTCATCGGCCCGAACGCGAGCGTCATCGGACCGCGGCGCGCCAGCTCCTCGATCGGCATGCAGCCTTCGAAATAAACCGGCTTTTCAAACGGATGGGCCGCCATCTTTTCCGCCGCCATCACGGCCTCGATAAAAGCCTGATAGCGCGCTTCGTCGAGTGGACAGTTGATATAATCGTCGCCGCCATTGCCCCATCGCGAGGCCCTGAAAGCGACCGTCATATCGATCGATTCCGCCGTCACGATTGGCGCGATTGCGTCATAAAAATAAAGATTGCGCTCGCCGATTAGCCGGTTCAGATCGGCGCCGAGCGCCGGGCTGGTGAGCGGTCCGCTGGCGATTATCGCCGGTCCCTCGGGAATCGCTTGCGCTTCCGCACGGATCACCTCGACCAGCGGATTACGCTCCAGCGATTCGGTGACCATCCGCGCGAAGTCGTCGCGGTCCACCGCGAGCGCCGCTCCGGCCGGCACGCGCGCGCGATCGGCCGCGGCGATAATCAGCGAGCCGAGCCGCCGCAACTCCTCCTTGAGCACGCCAACCGCCGTTTCCAGCGAGGCGTTGCGCAGCGAATTCGAGCATACCAGCTCGGCGAACAGCGCCGTGCGATGGGCCTCGGTGGTGGCCACCGGACGCATTTCGATCAGCCGCACGCGGACTCCGCGCCGGGCGAGCTGCCATGCCGCTTCGCTGCCCGCAAGGCCGGCTCCAATCACGGTGGCATACGATTTATTCATCCCTGTGAACGACGACGGCCGCGGCGCCAGGATGAAATCGTGCCGTGTTTGCGAGCCGCTGTAAACCCGGGCCGCCACAGGCGAAGCTTCCTCTGGATTAGGCCGCGTCTATGGACAAACAGCCGGATTCCAACCGGAAACCGCCGGCGCGGAGCGCTCCGCGCGATCGATTAAGGATCGCCGGCCTGCGAAGCCGGCAAAGCGGCCTTGAATCTCCCCGACGGAAGCATACTTGAGCTATACTGATTACTGGCTCGGAATATTCTCTTGCGACATGCCACCCAGCCTTCCGCGGCCACGCCGGCGG
>DAHZDR010000435.1 GCA_027403435.1 Deltaproteobacteria bacterium | reverse complement strand
CTGCAAGTCGAGCATCCGGTGACCGAACTGCGCTTCGGCTGCGATCTGGTCGCCGAGCAGTTGCGGATCGCCGAGGGCGATCGGGTTGGGGCGCCGAACGAACCGCGCGGCTGCGCGATCGAATGCCGGATTAACGCCGAGGACGCCGAACACGATTTCCGGCCCGCGACCGGCTGGGTCGCGAGCCTGACGCTGCCGGCGGGACCGGGCGTGCGCGTCGATACCCATCTCGGACCGGGCGCGGAGGTTACGCCGTTCTACGACAGTCTGGCGGCGAAGCTGATCGTGTACGGCGCGGATCGCGAGCGGGCGCGGGCGCGGATGGTCGCGGCTCTGGAGGAGTTTTCGCTGGTCGGAATTCGCACCACGGCCGCGTTTCTGCGCGACGTTATCGCCAGCCAGGCGTTCGCCCGCGCCGACCTTTCGACGCGTTTTCTGGAGGAGCATCTGCCGCGCTGGCGACCTGACGATGCGGCGCTGCGCGCGGCGCTGATCGCCGCCGCGCTGGTCGCCGAGGGCCGGCTCGGCGCGCCGGGCGGCGGCGGTCAGAGCGTCACGGCGGGCGCGGCGGCGAACGCGCGGCCGTCGCCATGGACGACGCTGGCCGGTTTCGAGACGTGGAGGCGGCGATGAAGCTGAAGAGCGCCGCGGGCGGTCCGGCCTTCGAGGTGGAAATCCTTGCGTTTGACGGCAAATCGCTGCGGGCGTCGATCGACGGAGCGGAGTTCGCGGGCGAATTCGCGCCAGCCGCCGACGGCGGCGCCACGCTGCGGCTCGACGGCCGGCGGATCCGCGTCGCGGGAGCGCGCGCGCGACACGCGATCCTCGTCGCGGCCGGGCCGGCGGCGTTCGAGTTCGTTGCGGTCGAGGGCCGGGCCGGCGGCGCCCATCAGGGGTTGGCGGCGACGGAAATCGCCGCCCCGATGCCCGGCAAGGTGCTGCGGGTGATGGTCGCGGAAGGCGAAGTCGTGGCGTCCGGACAGGGGCTGCTGGTGCTCGAAGCGATGAAAATGGAGACCACCCTTACCGCCGAAAACGCCGCGACGGTGAAGAAGATTCGGGTCGGCGCGGGGGATTCAGTCGATCACGGGCAGACGCTGATCGAGTTCAGTCCGGCTCCGGCGGATCCATCAACGCCCGAATCGCCGGCTCGAGACCAGTGAGCCATTGCTCGAAATCCTGGTCGCGATCGAGCACAATCTCCAGGATGCCATCCTTGATGAGGCGCAGGCGGCCGGGCGATTCGGGGCGCAGTGGAATCACCAGCGCCTCGCGCGAGATGCCGAGCGCGTCGGTGACCGAGAAAATCCGTTCGATTTCTTTGAGGGTAACCGCTTTCAGCGTCATCGGGGGTGCTCCGGCTCTTTACATACGGGGTGGGCGGTCTAAGCTCAACAGCCAGGGCCGGCGGCGCGCGGCGGAGGATTTCCCATGTACGGAACGATCAAGAAAATAGTCAAGGACAAGGGTTTCGGTTTTCTTGTGCCCGACGACGGCGGCGAAGAGGTTTTTTTTCATCGTTCGCGGCTGGGGCCGAAGGTTTATTTCGAGGATTTGCGCGAGGGCGCGGAGGTGCAGTTTGAAGTGCGGCCGGGCGAAAAAGGCCGGCAAGCCTTCAATCTGCGGCCGCGCTAAAACCACTACACCGCCGGCGTCTGGCGCACGCGCGTGAGCGCGTCGCGCCGGTCCGCCGGCCTCGAACCATGGCGACGCCGCATTGCATGCGGCAGTTCGAACGAAAGGAGCGGCACCATGGAGGATACGGCAGAGCAAGCGCAGGGAAGTTCGTGGGCGACGATAATCGGGGTCGTGCTGATGGCGATTTTCATCATCGGCGCCTTCAGCATCTTCCATATGCGGCAATCCCACGATTTATCGCATGACGCGATTGGCGTGGCCCGGAACTTTATCCGCAACAGCCCACTGGTCGATCAGAACCTCGGCGCCGTGCGCACCGTGCAGGCGACGGCCGAGCGCAGCGGCGGCACCGACGACGCGCCCACTTACGCGCTGGACTTCAACGTCTCGGGCGCGAAGGCGACCGGCATCGTCAAGGTGAGCGTAGCGCATGCGCGCGACGAGTGGCAGGTGCGGGCGGCCAATCTTGACCTTGACGGCAAGCAGGTGAATTTGCGCTGAAAATCGGCGGGCCGCGCCGGGAAGGTCCGGGCGCGACTCCGTCCGCCGCGGCTGGCGCGCCGGCCGCGCGGATTCAGGTTCCGGCCGCGGGCAATGGTCGCGCGGTCAGCGCCGCCACGCGAACCATCGCGCGAGCATCCGGCGGATACGCGGCGTAAGGCGGGCGCGATGGTATTGGTCGGCGAGCTGGCGGAACGCCTCGGCCACGGTCGGATAGGGATGGATGACCTCGGCGAGGGCGCCGAGCGGAACGCGGCGCGCGATCGCGAGCGTCAGTTCGGAGATCATCTCGCCGGCAT
>DAHZDR010000404.1 GCA_027403435.1 Deltaproteobacteria bacterium | reverse complement strand
CCGGCCCATGGCGCATTGTTGACCGAAAAGGTCATCGCCACGGTCGGCTCGTCCACGCGGATTCCCGGCAGCGGCCTCGGCTCTTCGAAATCCGCGATGGTATCGCCAATCTCGATATTGTCGCTGCCCGCGGCCATCACGATATCGCCGGCGCGCGCCTCGATCCGTTCGACCCGTTTCAGCCCTTGCCATCCGTAGAGCCGCGCGATCTTGCATACCGCGCGCGTCCCGTCGGGACGGCACAAGGAATAGCTTTCGCCGACCTTGAGCGCGCCCGCGACGATTCGGCCGATCGCGAGCCGGCCGACATAATCGTCGTAATCGAGATTGTTGACCTGAAATTGCACGGAGGCGTCCGGATCGACTTCCGGTCCCGGCAGCCGCGCGATGATCGCCTCGAAGAGCGGACGCAGGTCGCGGCTCGGCTCGTCCAGCCGCGGCGCCGCCGTGCCCGCCCGCCCATTGGTGTAGAGCACCGGAAAATCGATCTGGTCGTCATTCGCCCCGAGATCGATAAACAGGTCGAGCACTTCGTCGAGCACTTCGGTGGGCCGCGCGTCCGCGCGATCGATTTTGTTGATGCAGACCACCGCCGGCAGCTTCGCCTCAAGCGCTTTTTTCAGCACGAAGCGGGTTTGCGGCAGCGGCCCTTCGCACGCGTCCACCAGCAGCAAGACCCCATCGACCATCGACAACGTCCGCTCGACCTCGCCGCCGAAGTCCGAATGCCCGGGCGTATCGACGATATTGATGCGCGTGTCGTTCCAGGTGATCGACGTGTTTTTGGCCATGATCGTGATGCCTCGTTCGCGCTCCAGCGCGTTCGAGTCCATCACCCGGTCAATCATCTGCTCATTGGCGCGGAAGACGCCGGATTGCCGCAGCAACGCGTCCACGAGCGTCGTCTTGCCGTGGTCAACGTGCGCCACGATCGCTAGATTTCGAATGTCTTGCCGTCGCATATTGCGCTAAATATCAATGCGCGGTCCAGAGGCTAACGCCTGCCGACCGCGCAATCGCTATTCTACCGGTCAATCGACTCGGAGTAAACGCGCCAGCGGCTTTGCCGTCAGCGCCGTCTAAGGCGACGGATTTGGCGCGGCCGGCGGCCGCTCCGGCGCGTAAGGCGGTCCGGAAGCGTTGTTGCCGCTCTCACGTTGCAATTGATCGAGCAACTGCTTGACGTTTTTTACTTCGACGATTTGCCACTGACCCTGCTCACGCGCCATCCGCACTTCCCACACGCGCCCCTTGCGGTCCTGCCAGCGCGTGTAGGCCGCGTCTCCGTCCCGATGGAGCAGCAGAATTGCGCCCGCCACGGCCCCGGCCGGCATCTGTAGCTGCCGCGCCCCGTCGTCCACCTTGCCGACGGCCCAGGATTGCAGCAGCGCGGCCATCGGTCCGGAGAACAATTGCACCGCGCCCTTGCCGATGAATTGGGTGACCACGTCGCCGCCGCCGGCGCGCTCATTGACCATTTCGTTGCCGGCGTTGACGACCACCTTCTGAAAATCGACGAAACGCGCGGCGCCGGCGCCATTGCGCGCGTCGATTTCCTGCTTCAGTTGAACGATCATCCACGACGGCGTGCCGGGCAGATAGAAAACCGCCCACCCCGCCACGGCCAGAGCGATCAGAATGGCGGTCAGATGGCGAATCGCGAAGCGAGCCATAGCTTTCCTTTGGCGCGGCGCAAGGCTTGAACCAGGGCGGCGCCACGATCCGCCGGCGGCCTCAATCCAGCCGCGCAGCCGCCGCTCGATCGAGCAGCCATACGACCTCGCCGGCGGGCGGCGCGATGATCTGCGCCGGATATTTTTCGGCGTCGCGCGGCCCGCGCAGCACGTTCCAAACCGCCTGCGCTTTGGCTTCGCCCGCCACAATGAACATCGTATGCGCCGCGTTGTTGAAGACCGGCGCGGTCATCGACACACGATGGCGTTCGATGGGATCGGCGACCTCGACTTCGACCGCCAGCCGCTCCAGCTCTCGGATCGCCGGACTGCCAGGAAACAACGACGCCGTATGCGAATTCCCGCCCAGTCCCAGCAGCGCCAGATCGAACCGCGGAAATTCGCCGCCGCCCAGGCCAAAATGGCTCCGCAAGTCCTCAGCATAGGCGGCGGCCGCCTCGGCCGGCGGGCGTTCGCCCAGGATCCGATGGATCTGATTGGGCCGTGGCGAGATCTTCGACAGCAGCGTCCGCGTCGCCATCGCGAAATTGCTCGCGGGATTATCCGGCGGCACGCAGCGTTCGTCGCCCCAGAAAAACTGCACCTCTTTCCAGTCCACGCTCAACAGGAATTTCGTGCCGAGCATCGCGTAAACCGACTCCGGCGTCGATCCGCCCGAAAGACACAGCGTGAATTCGCCATGCATGCACACCGCCTCGCCCGCCAGATGCGCAATTTCCTCGGCCGCGTGCGCGTACAGCGCCCGCGCGTCCTCCAGCACCACGATTTTCGTCTCGCCCATCTCCGTATGTTCCGCCAGAGTTGATTTTATCGCCGGCCACGCCGCGCGTTCATCCCAGCGCCTCGATCAGCGCGGCGCGCAACCCGCCCAGCGCGCTCGCCACCTCGCCATGCAGATGCGCGCGGAGCACGCGCCGGCCATGCCGCCGCAGCGCTTCGTAGTCGCCCCGATGCTGCGCTTCGTTGAGCGTCGCGAATCCATAGGGCGCGTTGGGAATCGCCGGGTTCTCCGCATGGTCCTGGGTAATTTGCAGGAACAGGCCGGTGTTCGGTCCGCCCTTATGCAGCTGGCCGGTCGAATGCAGGAAGCGCGGTCCGTAGCCGAACGTGGTCGCGATCTTGAGGCGGTTACGGATCGCCACGCGCATCCGCGCAATCTCCCGCTCGACCGGCGCATCCGCCGCCACGTACGCCATCGTCGCCAGATAATCGCCGCGCTTCGCCAGTCCCAGAAAGGCCTTGAGCATCGTTGCGAAATCGCCCGCCCCGCCGAGCAGCGCGCGCGTCTCGTCCGGACAATACAGCGAGACGGCGCCGTGTTCGGCCGCCGGATGCTCTTCGGCGAACTTGTCGCGCGACGCGAACTCCTTCAGCAGCCGATTCGTATTGTCCTTGCTCTCCTGCACATTGGGCTGATCGAACGCGTTAATCCCGAGCATCGCGCCGGCGGTCGCCGTCGCGATCTCCCAGCGCATGAATTCCTCGCCCAAATCGAGCTTTTCTTCGATCGCGATCCGCGCCACCGGCGCGCCCGCCTGTTCCAGCGCCGCGACCGCGTGGTCCTGCGCCGGATCGGCGCCGTCCGCGAGGCGCAGATAGACAAACGTCCGATCGTCGCCGTAAACCTCCGGCGCGCCGGCCGGTTCGTCGCACACCGGCACGATACCCGTGCCCTCTTTGCCGGTGCTCTCCGCGATCAGTTGCTCCAGCCACAAGCCGAACGCCGCGATCGACGGCGAAACGATCAGCGTCAGCTTGTCGCGGCCCGTCCCCCGCAACACCCCGAGCGCCGCGCCCAGGCTCACGCCCGCGTTGCTTTCCGCCTTCACACAGGCGGCCGAACTATGCGCCATCCGAATCGCCCGATCGCACAGTCCCGCCACGTCAATACCCATCAGCGCCGCCGGAACCAGCCCGAAATACGACAGCGCCGAATAGCGTCCGCCGATATCCGGCGGATTCAGAAACACGCGCCGGAAGCCGCGTTCGCGCGCGATCTTTTCCAGATTCGTTCCCGGATCGGTGATCGCGACGAAACCGCGTCCCGCCGCGATTCCGCGCCGCGCCACAAGCTGCTCGTAAAAGTAGGCGCAATGCGACAGCGTCTCGACCGTGCCGCCCGATTTCGACGACACCACGAAGAGCGTCGTCATAATATCGATCCGCCGTTCGATCGCGCGAATCCGTTCCGGCACGGTGGAATCCAGCACCTGCATCCGCGGATAGCCCGGCGCGCTGTAAAACGTCTTCGCCAGCGTCTCCGGACACAGGCTCGAACCGCCCATCCCCAGCAGCACGACGTCCTGATAGCCCTCCTTGCGCACGGCGTCGGCGAAATTGCGCAGCGTTTCCGCCTGCTCCGCCATCGTCTCCGCCACGCTCAGCCATCCCAGCGAATTGCGGATTACCTCCTGATGCGCCGGCTCCTTCTTCCAGAGCGTGGCGTCCTTGCGCCACAGACGCGACGGAAATTCCTCCGCGTCGAGCCGCGCATAGGCCGCCGCGATCTCCTTTTGCGCCGCCGGCGCGCTGATCCGCTGCCGATCGTGCGCGCCCGCCAGTATCGCTTCGCGCCGCTTCTTGATTACCGCCAGCAAATCCTCGAACGACTTGACGAACGCATCGACGCCCTCGCGCTGCAACACTTCGCCGACTTCATTGAGATCGACGCCGATGCCGCGCAGCCGCCCGACAATCTCCTTCGCCGCGGCGGCCTGCTCCTCCAGCGTCGCCCGCGGCGCGCCGTGGTCGCGATAGGCGTCCATCGTCGCCGGCGGCATCGTGTTCACCGTGTCCGGCCCGATTAATTCCTGAACGTACTTGATGTCGCTGTACTTCGGATCTTTGGTCCCCGTGGACGCCCACAGCGGACGCTGCGCGCGCGCCCCTCGTGCCGCCAGCGCCTTGAAGTCCGCGCCGCCGAACAATTCCTTGAAGCGCTGGTATATGAGATTGACGTTCGCCACCGCGCTCGTGCCGCGCAACGCCGCGATCGCCTCGTCCGCGTTCACCTTCAGCTTCTCGTCGATCCGCTTGTCCACCAGCGTCTCGACCCGGCTGACGAACACGCTCGCCACCGACGCGATTTGCTCCAGCGGCTGGCCCGCGCGCGCCCGCGCCTCCAGTCCCCGGAGATAGGCGCGGGCCACGTCCTCGTAATGCTTGAGCGAGAACATCAGGGTCACGTTGATGCAGCGGCCCTCGGCGATCAGCCGTTCGACCGCCAGGACGCCCGCGGGCGTGGACGGCACTTTGATCATCAGGTTCGGCCGATCGATCAGCGCGAAATAGCGGCGCGCCGCCGCGATCGTGCCGTCCGTGTCGTGCGCCAGCAGCGGCGACACCTCGTAGCTGACGTAGCCGGTGCGCCCCTGGCTGCGCTCCCAAATCGGCCGCAGCCGATCCGCCGCGGTCTTGATATCGGTGGTCGAAAGCGCTTCGTAGATTTCATCGACGTTCTTGCCCGCGCGCGCAAGTTCCGTTAGCTGCCCGTCGTAATCGTTCGAACCCGCGATCGCCTTTTCGAAGATCGTCGGGTTCGAGGTCATCCCATCGACGCCGTCGTCCTCGAGCAGCTTGCGGAACTCGTCCGATTCGAGCAGATGCCGGCGGATATAGTCGAGCCATACGCTCTGGCCGAACTGCCCCAATTGCTTGAGCGGACTTGCCGAATTGCCCATCGCGATTGCTCCTTGCGCGCGCGCCGGGCCGCGCCCCGCGGCCGTTCCCGTGCGCCCACGGCCCTGAACCTAACGGCCGATCAGCTTGAGCGCCCGCTCGGTCACGTTCTCGAGCGTAAAGCCGAAATACTTCATCACTTCGCCCGCCGGCGCCGACGCTCCGAAGCTGGTCATCGCCACCACGTCGCCGTCCAGCCCCACCCATCGATACCATCCGTCCGGCGCCCCCGCTTCGATCGCCAGCCGCTTGCGCACCGCCGGCGGCAACACCGCGTCGCGATACGCCCGCGGCTGCCGCGCGAACAACTCAAAGCTCGGCATGCTGACGACGCGCACGGCGTGGCCGCGCTTTTCCAGTTCGGCCCGCGCCCCGACCGCCAGATGCAGTTCCGATCCGGTCGCGATCAAAATCAACTCGGGCGCGCGGCCCGCCGTTTCGCCCAGCACGTAAGCGCCCCGCGCCAGACCGCTGGCCGGCGCCAGCGCCGTCCGATCCAGCGTCGGCATTTTCTGCCGCGCCAGCACCAGCATCACCGGGCCGCCGCGATGCGTCATTGCGGCGCGCCACGCCTCGACCGCTTCATTGGCGTCGCCCGGCCGAATCACCGTCAGATTCGGTATCGAACGCATCGCCGTCAACTGCTCGACCGGCTGATGCGTGGGGCCATCCTCGCCCACGCCGATCGAGTCGTGGGTGAAGACGTAAACCACATGCAGGCCCATCAGCGCCGCCAGCCGAATCGACGGGCGGCAATAGTCGGTGAACACGAAAAAGCTCGACCCGTACGGAATGAAGCCGCCGTGCAGCGCGATGCCGTTCAATATCGCGCACATCCCGTGTTCGCGGATGCCGAAATGAAGATTGCGGCCGGCGTAATTGCCGCGCTCGAAATTGCCGCCGTCCACCACGTCGGTGAAAGTCGATTCATTCAAATCGGCCGCGCCGCCGAACAGGTTCCAGACGTGCGGATGGATCGCGCGCTCGGCCTTCGACCCGGATTCGCGCGTCGCCAGCGCCTGCTCTGGAGTGAACACCGGCAAATCCGCGTCCCAGCCTTTCGGCAGCTCGCCCGCGACCATCGCGCGAAACTCCGCCGCCCGCTCGCCATGCGCCTTGGCCCACGCGTCGAACCGGCCCTGCCATTCGCTTTCCAGTTGCGCGCCCCGCTCCACGCAGCGCCGGAATTCCTTGAGGGCGGCGTCGGGCACGTAAAAATCCGGCTCCGCCGGCCAGCCGTAAAATTGCTTGACCAGCTTGATTTCCTCGGTCCCGAGCGGTTTGCCGTGCGCCTCCGACGTGTCCTGGCGATGGGGGCTGCCGTAGCCGATATGGCTGCGCACGCGAATCAGCGACGGCCGGCCTTCCTCGGCGATCCCGTTATCGATCGCCTGCGCCAGCGCGCCCAGATCGTTCGCGTTATCGACCACCTGCGTATGCCATCCGTAGGCGTCGAAACGCCGCGTCACGTCTTCGGAAAACGACAGATCGGTATGGCCGTCGATCGTCACATGATTGTCGTCGTACAGATAAACGATATTGCCCAGTCCCAGATGGCCCGCGATCGACGCCGCCTCGCTCGCGATTCCCTCCATCAGGTCGCCGTCGCTGACGATCGCGAAAATCCGATGGTCCCACAGGCGCGCCCCGTCGCGTTCAAAACGCGCCGCCATATGCTTCGCCGCAATCGCCATCCCCACGCCGTTGCCGAAGCCCTGCCCGAGCGGTCCGGTCGTGGTTTCAACGCCCGGCGTTATCCCATGCTCGGGATGGCCCGGAGTTTTGCTGTGCAGCTGCCGGAAACGCTTGAGTTCGTCGAGCGGCAAGTCGTAGCCGGTCAGATAAAGCGACGCGTACAGCAACATCGAACCGTGTCCCGCCGACAGCACGAACCGGTCGCGTCCATACCATTGCGGATTCTTCGGGTTATGCCGCAAGTAGCGCGTGAACAGCAGATAGGCCACCGGCGCCATCCCCATCGGCATCCCCGGATGGCCCGAGTTGGCTTTTTGCACCGCGTCGATCGCCAGCACGCGAATCGAGTTGACGCACAATTGATCGAGTTCGGCCTGCGTGATTTTCGAATCAGATGCGAGTGCCACCTTGGCTCCAATCCTTCGTGATGGATTTCAGTTCGCCGGACCCCGGCGACTTGTCCGGCGCCGCGGTCAAGGTCCGGCGCGCGTGATGTAATTATCCGTCAACCGCCGTTCAAATCCGGCGTTCCACCGGCGCGCACGTCCGCCGCCGACGTAAAGATTCTCCCACTTGGCGAAACAACGGATCAAGGCGCGACCCCGCCGCGGCCATTTCGCGTCCACAGTTTCATCCTCATTTCACGGCTGCGCCGGCTGCCGGCGCAGCCGGCTGGTTGACGGCGCGGACGATCGCCGATAGCAATTGCGGCGGACTCGGCGTGCGCCGGGACGGTCATGATGCCGCCCGCGCCGAACAAAACTCCACGGAGGCAAGCGATGGCTCACGGCGCAATCGCACCATTTCGGATCGACGTACCTGACGAAGTCCTGCGCGACCTCGGCGAACGGCTCGCGCGCATCCGGTTTCCCGACGAGGTGCCGGATACCGGGTGGGAGTACGGCGCTAACCTCGCCTATATCAAGGAATTAGTCGAATATTGGCGCACCCGCTACGACTGGCGCGCGCACGAAGCCGAACTCAACCGCCTGCCCCAGTTCCACGTCGAGATCGACGGCCTCGACCTCCATTTCATCCACGCGCCCGGCCGCGGCCCCAATCCCAAGCCGCTGTTGCTGTCGCACGGATGGCCCGGCTCGATTTGCGAGTTCACGCGCATCATCCCGATGCTGACCGATCCGGCGGCCCACGGTGGCGACCCGAATCATTCCTTTACCGTGATTGCCCCATCGCTGCCTGGCTATGGCTTCTCCGGCCATCCACGCGCCCGCGCGATGAATATCCAGGCGATCGCCGAAATTTTCCATACGCTGATGACCGCGGCGCTCGGCTTCGATCGTTATTGCGCACAGGGCGGCGACTGGGGCGCCGCAATCACGTCGCGTTTGGGCGAGGTCCACGGCGATCGGCTCCACGGCATCCATCTGAATCTGCTCTTCGTCGGCGGACGGCGCGACCAAGCCTCGGAACTGACCAGCGAAGAAAAAGTGTTCCTCGCCGATATGGACCATTTTCGGCGCGAGGAAAGCGGCTATCAGTGGATTCAGGGCACCAAGCCGCAGACGCTGGCCTACGGCCTGAACGATTCGCCGGCCGGCCTGGCCGCATGGATCGTCGAAAAATTCCGCACCTGGACCGACTGTGGCGGCAATCTCGATTCCGCTTTATCCAAGGATCAGGTGCTGACGAACATCATGGTGTACTGGGCGACCCAGTCGATCAACTCCTCGACCCGGCTCTATTACGAAGCGCGCCATCATCCGTGGCGTCCCGACGCCGCCGGCCGTATCGAAACGCCCACGGCGGCCGCGATCTTTCCGCGCGAAATCCTCAAACCGCCGCGGGCGTGGGCCGAGCGCGCCTTCAATATTCAACGCTGGACCGTGATGCCGGTCGGCGGCCATTTCGCCGCGATGGAACAGCCCAAGCTGCTGGCCGACGATATCCGCGCCTTCTTCGGCCCGATGAAATAAGCGGA
>DAHZDR010000394.1 GCA_027403435.1 Deltaproteobacteria bacterium | reverse complement strand
GGCCGAGGGGATTCGCGCGGTCGCCGCCGCGATCGCCGGGCCCGGCGGCTTCGAAGCGGTGCAATACCGCGTCGCCACCGATTATATCGGTCAGTTCGGCAATCTCGCCAAAACCACCAACACCCTGATTCTACCGGCGAACCTTGCCGATATGGCTGGCATGATCGCGACCGCGATGAGCGTGATTCGCCATCCGAACGGTTCTAGCGGCGGCGAAGGCGGCGGGATCGCCAGCGCCGCGTCGCGACCGGCCGGCGCGAATCCGGCGGCCGCCGTCAGCGCGACGATTCCGATCGGGCCGTCCGCTCCCGGCCAACCTTAGCCGCGAACGCCGGTTCGCCGCGCCGTCAGGCGGAGTGGCTGTTGCCGCGCCGCGCCTTGAGCTGGCATGCGGCGAGGGCGCAGTACGCGCGCGACCGTTCGTCGCCGGTGGCGACGAACGCGCCGCCGCATCCGCGGCATCGCCGCACGCTTTCCTCCGCCGCCAGCAGCGGACGCAGTTCGCGCACGGCGGCGGCGTCCTCGCCGAATTCCGCGGCCGGCGGCGGCTTGGCTTTTTCCTCGACGATCGGCAGGTCGTGGTAATGGACGCGGCCGGTGCGTCCCGCGAGCGCGGCCGCGGCGCGCGCCTGGCGATCGGCTTGTTCATTGAGCGGATCGCCGGCGTGTCCTTCCACCCATTCGAAGCGCGCCCGCCGCTGGCCGGTTTCGTGGTCGAGACGCTTCCATAAGTCGGCGTTTACGTTGCGCTTCCAATTGAGCGTCATGGTCTTGACCAGGTACTGGCTGTCGCTGCGCAGCACCACGCGAGTTCCCGCCGGAATAGCGCGCAACCCCTCGATCGCCGCCGTCAGTTCCATCCGGTTGTTGGTGCTCGAAGGATCGCCGCCGTAAATCGTGCGGGAAGTTCCGTCCGGCTTGACGATCACCGCGGCCCATCCGCCCGGACCCGGATTTCCCAGGCACGATCCGTCCGCATAGACGTAATAGATTTCGCTTCCAGGAGCCGCCGCGGCGCTCATTTGACGGTCCGCTCCCCGCGCAGCCGCTCGAACCATTCGAGATACTGGCCGGCGGCGCGGTCCCACGAGTAATCGCTCCTGAAGCAGTTGCCGACCAGCACCCGCCATTTCGCCGGACGGCGAAAGGTTTCCACGGCGCGCGCGACCGCCCGCGCAAGCGCCGCCGGAGCGTACTCGCTGAACGGAAAACCGTTGCCGCCGCGGGTGCGTGGATTGAATTCGCTGACGGTGTCGCGCAGGCCGCCGGTCGCGCGGACAATCGGCGCGGTTCCGTAGCGCAGCGCGTACATCTGGGTCAGACCGCACGGCTCGAACCGCGACGGCATCAGGAACATGTCGCTGGCGGCCATGATCCGATGGGCGAGGGCGTTATCGAAACCGGTAATCAGGCGCATGCGATCGGGGTGGCGGCGGACCGACTCCTGGAAAATTTTCTCCAAAGCCGCGTCGCCGCTCGCGAGCATCACGAGCTGAATGTCTTGCGCCATGATCGCGTCGAGCGCGCCGGCAAGTATATCCATCCCCTTCTGCGGCGTCATCCGCGTGACCATCCCGATCATCGGAACGGCGTTGGATTTGGCCGGATGCGGCAGATGGAGATCGTCGCGCAACACGTCCAGACAATATTTTTTGTTGGCGCGCCGGCGGGGCGAATAAGGTTTCGGAATCAGCCGGTCGTGCGCCGGATTCCATTCGTCGTAATCCGCGCCGTTGAGAATTCCGACGAAGCGATCGCCCTTGGCTCGCAGCACCCCGTCGAGCCCACAGCCCAGTTCGGGATCGTGCGTGACCTCCCTGGCGTAAGTCGGACTCACGGTGGAGACGCCGTCGGCCAGCGCGATCGCCCCTTTCATCAAGTTGACCCGGCCCCAGAACTCCAGCGCTTCGACGTTGTACCACGACCAATCCAGCCCCAGCATCGGAAAGTCATGGCTCTCGAAAATTCCCTGAAAGGCGAGGTTGTGGATCGTCAATACGGCGAGCGTCGATTTCATCCGCTCCCGCGTCGCCGTCTCCGCGCGCATCGCGAGCACGGTCGCCGCGGCGTGCCAGTCGTGAGCGTGGACCACCTGCGGCCGCGCCAGTTCCGCCGCGACGATCGCCGCCGCGCGTCCGAAGAAGACGAAACGGCGGGCGTTGTCCGGATATTCGCGGCCTTGCCCGCCGTAAATTCCCGCCCGGCCGAACATTCCCGGATGCTCAATCAGGTAGAGCGGCGCGCCGGCCGGCGTTTTCGCGCCGAGCACGCGAAACGGCTCGGTCTGGCCGCCCATCGCGACCGTATGCCGGTCGGCGAGCACGGTGGTTTCCAGCGCGCCGGTCAGGGCCGGATAGGCGGGGGCGATTACGCACGGCTCGGCGCCGCGCCGCGTCAGCGCGCGCGGCAGCGCGCCGATCACGTCGGCGAGTCCGCCCTCCTTGGCCCAGGGGCCGATTTCGGCCGCCACAATCGCAATGCGCATCTTCAATACTGGCGCGGCGCGCACGCCCCACGCGGCGCGCCGGCGACGTCTCCGCGGGCTTGATCCGAACGAATTTCAGCGGATCTTCGCGACCCGCGCTCACGCCTTCGATGCAAGTGATGTACGGAGCCGCAACCGGCGGGTCAAGCGCGCCGCGCGATGGGCGGCCGCGGAACCCGGACGATCAGGCTCGTCCGACCGCCGCCGCGGCGGGCTTTGGCTTTCCCGCTTCAGTGGGAGCGGGCGGCCGCTCCGCGGCGCCATCGACGGCCGCGCCGGCGACCGACGGCGCGCGCAGCGCGTGGTTGAGTACTTCATCGACGGCGTCGACGAAAATCGTTTCCATCTCGGCGCGGACTTCGGGCGGAATGTCCTCGAGGTCGCTTTCGTTGCGGCGCGGCAGAATCACAGTATGGATTCCGGCGCGCCGCGCGGCGAGGACTTTTTCCTTGATCCCGCCGACCGGCAGAACCTTGCCGCGCAGCGTGATCTCGCCGGTCATCGCGACGTCCGCGCGCACCGGCCGTCCGGTCAGCATCGAGGCGAGCGCCGCCGCGATCGTCACGCCGGCCGACGGACCGTCCTTGGGAATCGCGCCCGCGGGCACGTGGATATGGATATCGGATTTGTCGAAGAAGTCCGTGGGAAGGCTCAGCCGATCGGCGCGGGAGCGGATATAGGAAAGGGCGGCCTGCGCCGATTCCTTCATCACGTCCCCGAGCGAGCCGGTCAGGATGAGGCCCTTCTGGCCGTTCATCCGCGTGCATTCAATAAAGATGATATCGCCGCCGTTCGGGGTCCAGGCCAAGCCGGTCGCGACGCCGGGTTCGTTGGTGCGTTCGGCGACTTCGGCGAAGAACTTCGGCGGACCGAGGTACTTCTTGAGCATCTCGGGCGTGATTAGCTCCGGCGGCGTTTCGTCCTCGCCTTCGGCGATCGAGCGCGCAATTTTGCGGCACACCCGCCCGATTTCGCGCTGCAGGTTGCGCAAGCCCGCCTCGCGCGTATGGCTGCGAATAATTTCCGCGATCGCTTCCGGCGTGAAGTCGAGTTTGCGATCGCCGAGGCCGTTTTCGGCAATCTCGCGTGGAATCAGGTAACGCTGGCCGATCTTGAGCTTTTCTTCCTCGGTGTAGCCGGGCAGCTCCAGCACCTCCATCCGATCGCGCAACGCGGGCGGAATCGTGTCGAGCACGTTCGCGGTCGTCACAAACAGCACGTGCGAAAGGTCGAACGGGACGTCCAGATAGTGATCGGCGAAGGCGCTGTTCTGCTCGGGGTCGAGCACTTCCAGCAGCGCCGACGCGGGGTCGCCGCGAAAATCCGCGCCGAGCTTGTCCACTTCGTCGAGGATGAAGAGCGGATTGTTCGAGCCGGCGTTGCGCAAGCCCTGGATGATCCGTCCGGGCAGCGAACCGATATAGGTCCGGCGATGGCCGCGGATTTCGGCCTCGTCGCGGATGCCGCCGAGCGAAAGCCGCACAAACTTGCGGCCGAGCGCCCGCGCGATCGAACGGCCGAGCGAAGTTTTGCCCGTGCCGGGCGGCCCGACGAAGCACAAGATGGGCCCCTTGGTGTCATGCTTGAGCTTGCGCACCGCCAGGAATTCGAGAATTCGCTCCTTGACCTTTTCGAGATCGTAATGGTCTTCGTCCAGCACCTTGTGGGCGTTATGGATGTCGAGGTTGTCCTCGGTCGAGGCGCCCCACGGCAGGCTCACCAGCCAGTCGAGATAGGTGCGGACGACGGTGTGCTCGGCCGATTCCGGCGGAATCATGCGCAGGCGATCGAGTTCCTTGTCGGCCGCCTTGCGCGCCTCCTCGGACATCTTCGCGGCCTCGATTTTCTTTTCGAGGTCCTCGATTTCGGCGGTGCGCGCGTCGCCTTCGCCCAATTCCTTCTGAATCGCCTTGAGTTGCTGGCGCAAATAGTATTCGCGCTGGTTCTTGTTCAGTTCCGACTGCACCTGCGACTGAATCTTGTGGCCGAGTTCGAGCAGTTCGATCTCGCGGCTCAAAATCACGATCAGTTTTTCGAGCCGCGAGCGAATGTCGAGCGTGGAGAGCAGGTCCTGCAGCTCCTCGACCGCGATCTTCAGATAGGAAGCGACCATGTCGGTCAGGCGCGCGGGATCGCGCACCTGCATCGCCATCACCTGCAATTCATCCGGCAGATAGGGCACCAGCGAAACGAATTTCGAAAATTGGCTGACCAGATTCGCCTGCAGCGCTTCGGCCTCGCGTTCCGGCTTGAAGATTTCCTCGAGCCGCGCGACGTGCGCCGTGAAATACGGTTCGCGTTGCACGAAATCCTGGATTTCGATCCGCGCCAGGCCCTGCACCAGCACCCGGACGCTCTCGTCCGGATACTTGAGCATCTTGAGGATGCGCACCGCGGTGCCGCGCGCATGGAGCGCCTCGGGCTCCGGGTTCTCTTCTTCCGGATTTTTCTGCGCGGTCAGGCCGATAATGCGCGAAGTTCCGCCGCACTCATCGATCAACTTGAGCGAAGCCGCGCGTGAGACCAGGAACGGATGAATCTGGCTTGGAAAAATCACGATGCCGCGCAGCGGCAGCACCGGTAAAATATCGGGCAGTTCGACCTTGCTCAGATCCTCTTCGGTTTCGAAGCGCTTTTCGCTTTTGGCGCGTTCTGCCATAACTGGATAAACCCCCCGCCGCTCAGACAAAAAGATTCCGCCCAAGCTTTCCCATCCACCGCAGGTTAAAGTAATATACGATCCCGGGAAGGCACAAGGCGGTTTGCCTGTGGTCGAAGCTAAGCACGATTGCGATCGCGCGCCATTCCCGACGAGGCGGTCTTGCCCAAGCATCCATTCGACAAGATTTTCACTCCCGGCGAGGCCAACGAGCTTATTCCGACTCTTGCCGCGCTGGTTTGC
>DAHZDR010000388.1 GCA_027403435.1 Deltaproteobacteria bacterium | reverse complement strand
CGCCGAGGTCGCCTTTGCCGTGATCGACCAGCATCAGGGGCGCGGCATAGGCACGCTCCTGCTGGAGCATCTGAGCCGCCTCGCGCGCGGCGCCGGAATCGTCGAACTACAGGCGGACGTGCTTGGCGAGAACAATCGGATGCTCGAGGTGTTCGCGAAGAGCGGCTACACGGTTCGCCGTTCCGCCGAAGCGGGCGTGATTCACCTCGCTTTTCCGACCGCCGAAACCGAACAATCGCTTCAAGCCAACGCGACGCGCGAGCGCGTGGCCCTGGCGCATAGCGTCGAATGGATTCTCAAGCCGCGCGCGGTCGCGGTGATTGGAGCGGCGCGCGACCCCGCCAAACTGGGCGGCGCAATCCTCGCCAACCTGGTGAAATTCGGCTTCCGGGGAAAGATCTTTCCCGTCAATCGCGCGGCCAATCTGGCGCAGGGACTCCGCTGCTACCCGAGCGTCTCCGCGATCGGCGAACCCTTCGATCTCGCGATCGTGGCCGTGCCGGCCGCAGCGGTCGAAGACGAACTCGCCGCGTGCGCGCGCGCCGGAGCGCATGCGGCAATCGTCATCGCCGCCGGCTTCAGCGAAAGCGGCGCGGACGGCGCCGCGCGCGAGGCGCGGATTTTCGAGCTGGCGCGCCGGTCGGGGATGCGCCTGGTCGGCCCCAACTGCCTCGGCGTGATCAACAGCGCCGCCGACGTTCGCCTTAACGCCACGTTTGCGCCGGTTGCGCCGCCGACCGGCAACGTCGGAATGTTTTCGCAAAGCGGCGCGCTGAGCGTCGCGATTCTGGACCACGTCCGCCAGCGCCGGCTCGGACTTTCGTCTTTCATCTCGGCGGGCAATCGCGCCGACGTCTCCAACAACGATTTGATGGCTTACTGGGCCGACGATCCCAATACCGCCGTGGTGGCGCTGTATCTCGAAACGGCCGGCAATCCGCGCACGTTCTCCCGGCTGGCGCGTGAAGTCGCGCGCCGCAAACCAATCGTCGCGGTCAAGTCGGGACGCCATGCCGCCGGCGTTCGCCCCGGCGCGGGCCATTCCGCTTCGCTCGCCAGTCTCGACGTCGCGGTTGACGCGCTCTTTGAGCAAGCCGGCGTAATCCGCACCGAAACGCTGGAGCAGATGTTCGACGCCGCCGCGTTGCTCGCCACGCAACCGCTCCCGGCGGGACCGCGGATCGGCGTCGTCACCAACGCGCATGGTCCGGCGATGCTGCTGGCCGACGCGTGCGAGTCGCGCGGCCTGCTCTTGCCAGCTCTGGAAGCGGCCGAAACCGCGGCGAACCCGCTGGACCTCGGAGCCAACGCCGGCGCCGGGGATTTCGCCGCGGCGATTTCCGCCGTCGGCGGCGATCCGCAAGTTGACGCGGTGGTCGCGATCTACGTGCCTCCGATCGCGTCGTTCGCGCGTGAGATCGCCGCCGGCATCGCCCGCGGAGCCGCCGCGATTCCAACGCACAAACCGGTGCTCAGCGTCTTTGTCTCGACTGCCGGACGACCCGCCGAACTGGATAGCGGATCCCGCGGCGTAATTCCCTGCTACGACTTCCCCGAAAATGCGGCGGCGGCCCTGGCGGCCGCCTTCCGCTATGGGCGCTGGCGCGAGCGCGCTCCGGGCAACGTCCATCGGCTTGGCGACTTCGCGCGCGCCGCGGCGCGCGCCATTGTCGAACGCCTGATGCGCGAGCCAGGTCCGGGCGTATGGCTCAGGCCTGACGACGCGGCCGCCCTCCTGCGCACCGCGGGTATCGAGACCGCCCTCGCGGAGCTGAGCACCGTCGCGGCGGCGCCCACCGTCGCCGACCGTATCGGCTACCCGCTGGTGGCGAAGGCGATCGCGCCAGACGTCGTGCACAAAAGTAACGTCGGCGGCGTGATCATGGATTTGACCTCCAGCGGCGAGGTCGCCGGGGCCGCGCGGCGGCTTCAGGAACGGATGCACGCGATTGGCGCGCGGCTGGAGGGCGTTTTGTTGCAACGCCAGATCGACGGCGGCGTCGAGATGCTGGCCGGCGTCGCCAGCGACCCAACCTTCGGTCCGCTCCTGATCGCCGGACTTGGCGGCACAACCGCCGAATTGCTCAAAGACGTGGCTTTCCGGCTCCATCCGGTCGCCGATTCCGACGCGCGCGAGATGATCGCGGAGTTGCGGTCGAGTCCGATGCTGGACGGCTACCGAGGGTCTCCTCCCGCCGACCGCGAGGCCTTCGCCACGTTGCTGATGCGGCTTTCGGCGCTGGTCGAAGCCGCGCCGGAAATCGCCGAGATCGATCTCAATCCGGTTAAGGTGCTGGCGCCCGGACGCGGCGCGACCGTCGTGGACGCCCGGATTCGTTTGCGCGCGCCGGCCCGTTAGCTGGCGTTCCCGGCCGCGGCGGCGTCAGAGTTCCGCATTCCATCCGGCGCGGCCCTCGCGCCGATCCTGGCGCGGGCGTTCAAGCCGCGCCCGCGCACACCATTTCGATCACGTTCAGCAGCAGATCGGTTCCGCGTTCGAAAGCCGCGCGCGATAACGACTCGTTCGGCTGATGCGCCTGGTCGTAGTCGCCGGGACCGCAGATCAGCGTCGTGATGCCGGCGGCGGCGAACCACGCGCCGTCGGTCGCAAACGGCGCGCCCCGCATGGTCTTGGAGCCGGTGGCCGCCATCAGCGCGCGCTCGAGCGAGCCGCCCGCGGCGGCGCGCATCGCCGGCGCGAAAACCGGCCGCCCGAGCTCGATCGCCGCGCGATGGTTGTCCGCGGCGTAATCGTGCGGATCGATTTCCCGCAAGCGCCGTTCGACTTCGCGGTAGAGTTCCAGCGGATCGCGATTTGGCAGCGATCGATACGTCACTTTCAGCGAACATTCCTCGGCGATGATGTTGCTCGCGAGGCCGCCCGCGATAACGCCGAAGTTCATCACGTCGTGCGGCGATTCCGGAAACAACGCCGCGAACTCCGCGTCGCGCGCGGCGCGCCGCTCCGCCTGCAGCCTTCCGATCGCCGCGATCGCCTTGCCCATCACGGCGATCGCGTTGACGCCCATTTCGGGCGCGCCGCTATGGCCCCCGCGGCCGCGCACGCGAACCTCGAACGCGCAGATGCTTTTATGCGCGTTCAGCACGGCGAACGACGTCGGCTCGCCGATCCAGGCCAGGTCGGGCCGCGGAATCCCGCCCAATAGCTCCGGCAGCGCCGGCGCCACCCGCTGCGCGCCAAGCATTCCGATCTCTTCGTCGGCGGTGAAAATAAATACCAGCGGGCGTTTGAGCCGCGCGCGATCGAGCGCGCGCGCCGCCGCCACGCATTGCGCGAGAAATCCCTTCATGTCCGAGGCGCCGCGGCCGAAGATGCGGTCGCCGGCGGCTTCCATGCGAAATGGATCGCGCGTCCATCCGGGCTGCCCGGCGGCCGGCACCGTATCGAGATGGCCGGAGACGATTAGTCCGCCGGCGCGCGGCTCGCCCGCCCATGCGACCAGATTCGCCTGCGCGACGCCGGCAATCTCAAGCCGCTGCAACGCGGTATGAAATCCGGCGCCGTCCAGCAATTCGGCAAGATATTCCATCGCGGGAACGTCGCTGTTGACGCTCACCGTGTCGAACGCGATCAGCCGCTCCAGGGTTTCATATTGCCCGCTGTTCATGGCCGCTCCCCACGCGCGTCAGTTACGGATCGCGCGTTACCACGATGCCGCTTCCGCGCAGCATCGGCGAGCCGTCGATTGCGCAGACCGCGGCCGCCTTGGCGATCTGGCGGCGCTCCGCGCGGTCGGTCACCTGGCGCACCGCCTCCGCGATATGCCCCATCCCGTGCATCCGCCCCTCGCTCAGGCTGCCGCCGAAGGTATTGATCGGCAATTCGCCTTCAAGCGCGATGCGGCCGTTGCGCACGAAATCCGCACCCTCGCCTTCGCCGCAGAATCCCGCCGCTTCCAGCCAATAGAGCGTCGAAGGATTGAAGCCGTCGTAGAGTTGCGCCGCCGCCATGTCGCGCGGGCCAAGTCCGGCCGATGACCACAGCTTGCGGGCGAGCGATCCGCCGCACGCCATATAATCGTCGAGCGTATAGTAGAGCGGCGCGCGCCGGCGCGCCGTGTTCTGACCGTAGCCGGCGATAAACGCGGGCGGATTGCGCAGATCGCGCGCGCGCTCCGCCGTCGTGATTATCAACGCGACGCAGCCGTCCACCGGCACGTCGCAATCGAACAGGCAGAGCGGCTCCGCGATCGGCCGCGCATTGAAATAATCGTCGCGCGTCATCGGCGTCGAATAAAAGAACGCGCGCGGATTCAGATTCGCGTTGCGCCGGCTGTTGAGCGCGAGCGCCGCCAGCGCCTCGCGGGTCGCGCCGTAACGATACATATATCGCCGCCACGCGAGCGCGTGCGTCTGCACGATCGAAGCGGCGCCGTACGGCGCGATAAATTGCGCATCGCCGCCGGCGCGCGGCGCGCCGCGTCCCGCTTCAGGCGATCCGCGCCGTTCCGGCCGATGCAGCGCGCGCCACACCAGCGCGTAATCGCACGCGCCCGCCAGCAGCGCGTGCGCCGCTTCGATAACCGGGCTCGCGATCATCCCGGTTTCGATTTGCGCATACCAGCGAACGTCCGGCGCGAGGCCGAGATGATTCAGGATGAAAGCGACGCTGACGACGTCCTCGCCGTCGCGATTTCCCGCGCCC
>DAHZDR010000363.1 GCA_027403435.1 Deltaproteobacteria bacterium | reverse complement strand
CGCCGATCACGGCCAGGCCGGCGGCGCGCGCGGACGCGATGCCGGAGGGCGCGTCCTCGATCGCGACGGACTCGGCGGCGCTAAGCGCGAAGCGGCGCAGACATTCGAGATAGGGATCGGGCGCGGGCTTGCCGCGCATGGCGTCGTCAGCGGCGACGATTCCGGAAAAGGCGGCGTTGAGTTCCAGCCGCGCGAGCGCGAGCGCGACCGAGGCGGCGCTGGCGGAGGTCACGAGATAATTTCGCGCGCCGAGTTCGCGGAGCGCCGCGAGCAGTTCGCGCGCGCCCGCAAAGGCATGCAGATGGCCGGCGCGCAGCGCTTCGCGATAGGCGGCGCGCTTGCCCTCGACGCATCGCTGGAGGCGGTCGGCGCCGGTCACGCCGAGCCGCGCGAAGGCCGCTGGCGTGGGCAGTCCCTTGAGCGGCTCGTAAGCGAAGCCGGCGAGCGCGGCGGGGGCCTCGGCGGCGAGCGTCGCGCGATAGGCGGCGGCGTGCAGCGGCGTGGAATCGGCGAGCGTGCCGTCGAAATCGAAGAGGAAGTTGCGGGCGTGGAGCAAGGCGGGCGCGGCGGCGGTCATCGCAGGAGGCCGAGCAGATTGCGCATGCCGCGGCGCAGGCGCGCGCGCGGATCGGTAAATCCGGCGAAGGTGCGATACTGCACGGGCAATTCGGCGATTTCGACGTGGTTGCGCACGAGCATCCGGGTGATCGTGGTCGGCGTGGCGGCGCGCCGGGCGCGGCCGAGCGCCTGTTCGAGACCGGCCATCCGGCGGCGGCGGTAGATGCGGAAGCCGGTCAGCGGATCGGAAAAAATCAGGCCGAAACCGGCGGCGAAGGCGACGCTCAGGAGAAAGGCGCCGGCGAAGCTGGCGAAATAGACGAGGCCCTTTTCGCCATAGGCGGAGCGCAGCGAATGGCGGAACTGGCGGCGGCTCTGGGTGCGCGATCCGTAAACCGCGCCGAACGAGCTTTGTTCGAGCACCTTGACGCCGAAGGCGAGGTCGCGCAGGCGATATTCGCCGTCGCCGGTGATGGTGGCGAGATAGTCGGCGCCGCCCGCGCGCAGCCAGTCGGCGGCGATGCCGACTTCGGGAAAGCGGCCGTCGTTGCTCCAGCGTTCGATCGCGAGATGGTCCGGCAGGGGCGGAAGTTCGGGCAGGTCCGCGCCATGCACGCGCAGGACCACGCGGCGGAAATGTTCGCACCAGTCGAATTCGAGGAATTCCTCGATTAAGGCCGGACCGGCGGCTGGCCGCTGCGCGAGGTCGTAGAAAATTTCCAGCGACGGCCGTTGCTCGCGGGCGCCGTCATGTTCGAGCAGATTGGCGATCGCGGCGACGACGGCGCGTCCGTTATGGACCTGCGGGGTGATTTCGTTGCGGAACGAGCCGGGGACGATCGCGGCGCCGCGCCAGGCCGCGCGGCCTTCGAGCGCGCCGGGGTCAAGCGCGGATCCGGCGCCGCGGCGGCGGGGATTCTGCATCAGCAGGTGCGTGACGACGCGCGCCTCGTTCTCCGGATCGCCGGCGTATTCCAGCATCAGATCGGCGAGGCCGCTGGCGGTGAAATTCTGAATGTCGTGATCGGGCGCGAGATTGAGGATCAGCGCCTTGACGCGCGCATGGGAGGATTTGAGCGCGGGCGCGGCGATGCGGTAGCTGGGCAGCAGGGAGGAATGCTGCGTGCCGGGGCCGTAAACGATGGCGTCGGCGTCGCGCAGGAAGCGGCGCGCCTCCTCGGAGAGTTGCGGCGGCGAATCGCGTTCGGCCAGCCATTCGCGCTTGCGCTCGAGGCTGAGTTCGCCCAGCGCGGCGAGCTCGGCGGCGCCGATTTGGTCCGG
>DAHZDR010000353.1 GCA_027403435.1 Deltaproteobacteria bacterium | reverse complement strand
GAAAGAAACGTCCGAAGAAGCGTCCCGCGCCGGCCGCGCCGCGAATCGCAAGCGCTCCGGCCCGGCGCGCCGCCGTGGTTCGCCTGGACGCGCTTACGCGCGCCGTTTTCCGCCGCGCGCCGGTTTTACCCTCGCTCCCCTTCGCCCTCGCCATAGAGCTATTCGACCGTCCTTCCCCCGCCCCCGCGTCCGGCGCCGATTGCGGCGTCGCACAATCAAGTATAGCGCGCCGCGCCGCCCGATACCGCCCCCGGCCGCGACGCCGCGCGGGAATGACCGCGGCTATTGCTTGTAACCGAAGCGGCGCAGCAGCGCATGACGTTCGGCGCGCTCCCGCTCGCCTTCGACGCCCGTGGGCGGATCGCCGTCGATCACCCCGGCGACGCCACGCCGGCCATGATGCTCGGCGACCAGCACGCTCAGCGGATTCGCGGTCGCGCAAAAGACCTGGCACACCTCCGCAACGGCCTTGATCGAATTGAGCACGTTGACCGGAAAGGCGTTGCCGAGCATCACGACAAACACATGGCCCGCCGCGATCGCCCGCGCCGCCGCGACCGCGGCGGCTTCCAGCGCCGCGTCGGTCCCGGTATGGCGAATCAGGCGGGGGCCCGACGCCTCGCAGAAGGCGACGCCGAACTTCACGCCCGGCACCGCCTGCGCGATCGCTTCGTAAAGGTCCTCGACCGTCTTGATGAAGTGGGATTGGCCGACGATTACGTTAACGTCGTCGGCCGGCTTGTGAATTTCGATCGCCGTTAGTTCCATTTGCGCCGCGCCGAAAGATTATCCCTGACGTCAAATTTCGATGATAAGCGAGCCAATCGACGGCGCAAAGCGCGCGCCGCGATCACATCCGCAAGGCTCCCGCGACGCCCCAGTCCCGAATCACCAGCGCGAGGTCGATCACGTAAAGCGTGATCACCAAATCGCCGAGGGTCGTGGCCGCCGCGCCCGGCGGCATCAGTTGCGCGACGCCCCACAGGATAAACGCCGCGCCCACCATCGCCCGCTTGACCCATTCGACCGGCCCCGGACGGACAAGCGGCAGCATCATCATGAACGCCGCGCCGACGATCAGCAGCGGCGCCGCCGACAGGGGCGCATGCGCCGCGCGTCCGGCCAATCCGGCGGCGAGATCGCCGGCCAGCAGCCCGGCGCCCGCGAGCGCCGCCACGAGCGCCAACATTGCGCCGATCGCGCGCACGATCGGTTCGCCGCGCATCGGCCGCTCCGCCTCCGGCCCCTGCGTCGCGCGCGCCTGCGCGCCGCTGGAGCGGGCATCCACGGCGCCGCAGTCGCAGCATCGGCAAACGTGGGCAAACGCCTCATTCGTGGACTTCATCGGATCAATCTTATCGGCGCCGCGATCCGCGAGCCACCTCCATCGGCATGGCCGCGCCCGCCGATCGCGCCGGCGGTTGCGCGCGGGCGCGCGGCGGACCACGATAGGCGCGCGGTGGATGCGGAGTCGAAAGCAACGGGCGCGCGCACGGGCGCCGGACGCGTCGGACGCGCCGCGGGCGCCGGAAAGCCAGCGCCAGCGCCGCGCGCGCTACCCGCCTTCTATTATCGGCTTTCGGCGCGGTCACAGCGCTGCTATCTGAAAAGCGACGCGCTCGAACGCTACGATCTGACGCCCAGTCCGGCGGCCCTCGCAATCACCGCCAAGCTGGTCGCCGTGTTGCCTGGCGCCGCGCCGGCGCTGGCGCAACGCGGCGTGCAGCTGCTGGGCAACGAACTATGCCGCCTGCTGGGAATCGCGCCGGTAAGAATCGAAGTCCGCGGCGTCCGGCCGCATAACACGCGCGGCGAACTGCATGGAATTTTCTATCCGGAAGGAACCGGCCGGAGACAGGCGCCGCCGCCCGGATCGGCCGCCACGCCGCGGCGTGACCGCGAACCGCTGATCGTCCTCTGGATGCGCACGGCGCGGCGCCACGACGTGGTCAAACCGCGCACCTTCCTGCGCACCCTGATGCATGAGCTGGGGCATTATTTCGATTACGCCCACTTCCGGCTCGAGGATTCGTTCCATACCGGCGGCTTCTTCAAACGCGAGTCCTTCCTGATTCGCGCGCTCATCCCCGCAACCGGCGACGACGCCGAGTCCCCGCTGGACTGAGCGCCGCGACGCCTGACATAAACGCGCCCGCATCCGCTGGCCATGCGCTCGACCAGGCGCCGCGGCCGCGTCCGCGCGCTTAGGCCGAACGCTTGGCCCGCTCAGAGGTAACGATTGAGGCCGCGACGGGCGAGCTCTTCGGTCACGCGGCGAATTTCCTGCGACGCCGACAGCCGCGCAATCAAAATCGCGTCGCCGGTATCGACCACGGCCAGATCGTCCACTCCCAGCAGCACCATCAGGCGCCTGCCGCCGCGCGCGAGCACGCCGTTGGCGCCGAGCGCGATCACGTTGCCGCTCAGCACGTTGGCGCCGCCGGCCGGCCGGAGCGCCGCCCACAAGCCCTGCCAACTGCCAACGTCAAACCAGTTGAACCGGGCGCGCACGCCGAGCACGTTGCGGCTTTTCTCCGCCAACTCGCGATCGAACGAATCGAATTTAAGCCCGCGATAATAGCGCGGCAGTTCGCGCGCGCCGATCGCGCCGAAGCGCTCCATCGCGGCGGCCAAAGCCGGCGCATGCCGCCGCAACTCGGCCGCCAGCACGCCGGCGCGCATCACGAAGATTCCCGCGTTCCACAGATAGCGTCCCGATTTCACCATCCGGCGCGCGGCCGCCGGCGCGGGTTTTTCGACGAAGCGCGCGACCTTGAAGCCGGCGCCCACCGCCGGTCCGACTTGCTGATAGCCGTAACCGGTTTCGGCGCTGGTGGGCGTGACGCCCACGACCACAATCGCGTCATGCGCGCGCGCCAGGCCGAGCGCCTCGGCAATCGTCGCGCGAAAATCCGCGGCCGGCGTCACGTAATGGTCCGCCGGCGTCACGACGACCGCCGTATCCGCGCCGCGCCGCCGCGCGATCGTCGCGACGCCATAGGCAATCGCGACGGCGGTGCCCCGGCCCTCGGGTTCGACGATCAGGTTGTCCGCCGGCAACAGTCCGCGCAGCGCCTTGCGGAACGGCGCGCGCTGGTCGGCGGACGCCAGCACGAAGATCCGATCGGCCGCAAGCGGCGGGCGAAGCCGCGCAATCGTGTCGGAGAGCAGCGACGTGCGTCCGTCGAGAGCGAACAACGGCTTGGGCCGTCCAGCGCGGCTTTCCGGCCAAAAGCGCGTGCCGCGTCCGCCCGCGATGATCAGCGCGGCCGCGCGCTGGTCCGCCTCGGCCGCCTGATCCGCGCCGCGAATTCCGCCCGCGCGCTTCACAAATTCGCGCCCAGCTCTTTGAGCTTCGCCTCGAACAGCGCGCGAATCCCGCCGAGCGTCGCTTCGTCCTTCGCCTCGAAGCGCATCACCAGCGCGGGTTGCGTGTTCGACGCGCGCACGAGACCCCATCCGCCGGGAAAATTCACCCGCGCGCCGTCGATATCGATCGTCTCGTAATGCGCGCGGAAGTAGTCCACCGCCTTGCGCACCACTTCGAATTTCTGGTCGTCGGGACAATCCAGGCGCAGCTCCGGCGTGAAACAGGCGCGCGGCAGATCCGCCAGCAACTGGCCGAGCGTGCGGCCCTCGCGGCTGACGATTTCGAGCAGCCGGAACGAGGCGTAGATGGCGTCGTCGAAGCCGTAATAGCGGTCGTTGAAAAACATGTGGCCGCTCATTTCGCCCGCGAGCGCCGCGTTTTCCTCCTTGAGCTTGCTTTTGATCAATGAATGGCCGGTTTTCCACATGATCGGCCGCCCGCCATGCTTCGCGATATCGTCGTACATCCGCTGCGAGCATTTGACGTCGCCGATAATCGCCGCGCCCGGCCGCTCCTTGAGAATCGAGCGCGCGTAAACCACCATCTGCTCGTCGCCCCAGACGATCCGCCCATGCTCATCGACCGCGCCGATCCGATCGGCGTCGCCGTCGTAGGCGATGCCGATTTCGGCGCCGGAATTTACCACCGCGGCCTGCAAATCGCGCATGTTCGCTTCGACGGTCGGATCGGGATGATGATGCGGGAAGCGGCCGTCCATCTCGATATACAACTCGACCGTCTCCAAACCCAGCTCGCGCATCAGCGGCGCCGCGACCACCCCGCCGCAGCCGTTGCCGCCATCGACCGCAACCTTCATCCCCGGCCGCACATGGATATTGCGCTTGATATAGTCGCGATAATCGGGCAGCACCGGCCGCGCGCTCAAATCGCCCTTGCGCCCGGTGGAGACGAACGCGCGCGCCTCGATAATTTGCCGCACGCGCTGAAGCTCGGCGCCGAAAATCGTCGATGGCCCCACACCCAGCTTGAAGCCGTTGTATTCGGCCGCGTTATGGCTGCCGGTGATCATCGCGCCGCCGTCCATCCCCCAGTGCCGCACCGAAAAATACAGCAACGGCGTCGGCACGACGCCGACATCGACCACGTCGATGCCGCTCGGCAGCAGCCCCTCGAGCAACAAATCGCGCAGCGCGTCGGAGGTCAGCCGGCAGTCGCGGCCAAGCGTAATCGAGCGCTTGCCGGCCCGCAGCAGGATCGTCGCGTAGGCGCGGCCCAAATCGACCACGAACTCGTCGTCGAAATCCTCTTCGACCACGCCTCGAATATCGTATTCGCGAAAGACTTGTGGATTCATTAGCTTATAATTGTGTTTGGCGATGACCGGCCATGCAACCATCTGGCGCCTTGCGCCCGCTCGCGATTCGTCGCGAAATTCAGGCTGGTTAATCGCCAATTCAACCGCCAACGCCCAGCTTCGCGCGTCAGGATTCCGCGATTTCCGCCATGGATAAATCCCCCACCCCGCCCTCGGAGCATGACCCGGCGCCGATTGCGATCGTCACCGGCGCCGGCCGCGGAATCGGCCGCGCCGTCGCGCTCGCGATGGCCCGCGCGGGTTATTCCCTATGCCTGGCCGCGCGCACCCGCGACGAGCTCGAACAGACCCGCGCCGCCACCGGACTGCCCCCGCATCGCGCGCTGATCGTGCTGGTCGATCTGGCCGACGCGGACGCGCCCGAAAATCTGTTCGCCGCGACGCTGGGACGCTACCGCCGGCTCGACGTATTGGTCAACAACGCCGGTTGGGCGCCGCCGCGCACGCCGCTGGCGCGGATGCGCGCCGCCGATCAGGATCGCGTCCTCGCGCTCAACCTGCGCGCGCCGATCGCGCTGACCCGGCTCGCCGCCGCCCACTTCATGACGGCGCGCGAAAGCTCTCCGCCAGCCGCGCGCGCCATCGTCAATATCGCCTCGTCCGCCGCCCGCCTGACCCCCGTTGGCGAGGCCGTTTACGCCGCGGCCAAGGCCGGACTGGTCGCTTTCACCCGGGCGGCTTTCGCCGAACTGCGCGCGCGCGAAATCCGTATCGCGGCCGTGCTTCCGGGCCTGGTCGATACCGCCCTGATTCCCCCCAACAAGCGCCTCGACCGTTCCCTGATGCTCCGCGCGGAAGACGTCGCCGCGGCGGTGATACAGGTGATCGCGGCGCCGCCGGGCGCCTGCCCGGTCGAAATCACGCTCGAACCGCTCAACGATCCGCTGCGGCCCAAGCGCCTCTGAGCGATGCGCTCGGCGGAAAAAATCCAGTTGCCGTGGCCGCACGCGCTTGCGTCGGCGCGCGCCAACCGCTAAACGCGAAACCCTGGTTTTGTCCCGCGCAAAAGTGACTCTCACACCGCATCGCCGCCGCGCCGCCGCCAACTCTTTCACGCCGCGCTTTGCGCTCGCGCTGGCCGCCGGCCTCGCCGCCGCCGTGATCCTGGCGCCGATCGTGGCCGACGCCGTGGCCGCGCTCGGTTTCCGCTTTCCGTTCCCGCGCATCTTCGACCGCGTGGTGATGGCGGTGCTGCTGGCGGCGCTGCTAATCGCTTCGCGCCGGCTGCGCTTTATCCCGCTGGTCCGCGCCGGATTCGCCGCGCCACGGCGCAATCTTGGGCGCTTCGCGATCGGCCTCGGCCTGGCGCTCGCCGCGCTGGCGATACTGTTCGCGATCGCGCGCGCCGCGGCGCCGGCGCCAGCGCCGCAGGCGCGGCTTGGCGCGGCGATGATGCGGGCGCTCGCGCAGCTTCCGGCCGCGCTCGCGATCGCGCTAATCGAGGAGGCTTTCTTCCGCGCCTTTTTGCTGGCCGGGATGCGTGACGACTGCGGCGCGCGCGGCGCGCTGATCGCGAGTTCGGCGTTTTACGCCGTGGTCCATCTGCTGCGTTCGCCGGCGCACTATTACGTCACCGGCTTCCATCCCGCCGCCGGACTCGAGACTCTCCGCGCCAGCGCCGCCCTGCTCTGCCATCCCGCCGCGGCGGCGCCCGCGCTGCTCGGCCTGTTCCTGCTCGGAATCGCGCTCGGCGAAACCTGCCTGCTCACCGGCAACGTCTGGATGGCGGTCGGGATGCACGCCGGCTTCGTGCTCGGCGCGAAAAGCTGGGGGGCGTTCATCGATGGCGCCGCGCCGCCGCGATGGATCGCCGGACCGGGACCGGTTCCGCTGATCGCGGCGCCGGCCGCGTGGGTCGTCGCGCTGGCGCTCTGCGCGCTGCTGCCGCGAATCGCGCGGCCGCGCGACGCTCAGGAATCGTAAATCGGCGGCAACCCGCGCGGCCGCGTGCGGTAGCGCCGATGGGTCCACAAGAACTGCTCCGGATAGCGCCGCACGATTTCCTCCAGCGGCTGCATGAAGCGCCGCGTGTTCTCCACGACATCGGCCCCCGCGTCGTCCGTGCGTTGGATCGGAATCTCGTCGTAAATCTCAATCCGATGCGTGCGCATCGAGGGCTCGCGCACCAGATAGACCGGAACCACCGCCGCGCGCGAAATCGCGACCAGCCGCGCCAGTCCGCTCGCGGTCGCCGCCAGCTCGCTGAAAAACGGCACGAACACCGCCTCGCTGCGCTTGGCGTTCTGATCGAACGGGATGCCGACCACTTCGCCCCGCTTGAGCGCCCGCAACACCATCCGCGCGGCGGCGTACTTGCGCATCATCGTGACTCCGGCGCGCTTGCGCACGAAGGTCGTCAGCGCGTCGCCCGCGATAAACCGCTGCGTATGATGCACCAGGCCAATCTGATGGCCGTGCATCGCATGCGCCGGCGCCAACAGCTCGAAATTGCCGAAATGAGCGCTCAGGACCAGCACCCCGCGGGCCGCGCCGCGCGCGATGATTTCATTCAGATAGTCAAGCCGCACATAGCGCACGCGCCGCGCGAGCCGCCTATAGAAGAAGCCGCCCAGCCGGATATACTCCGCCGCGCCCCGGCCGAGATTTATATAAGACGCGCGCAGGATGCGCCGCCGCGCGGCCACGTCGCGCTCGGGAAACGCGATCTCGAGATTGCGCATCCCGATCCGCACGTGCCGGCGGTCGAGCATATAGCCGAGCCATCCGCCCGCGACCCCAAGCGGATAGAGCAGGAAATCGGGAATCAGGCTAAGCAGATGGATCAGCCCGACCAGAAGATAGTAGATCGCGCGATCGCCCGGCCCCAGATCGAGTCTTGCGACGCGCATCCGCCGTCTGTGGATGGCGGCGCGCTCGGCCGCCGTCGCGCTCAGCCGGGTGCGCCCCGCCGCGCGCGACTGACGGTTCCCGCCGCCCGCCTTCGCCGCCGCGCCTAAATTGTCTTGCGGGTCGTTCGCTACGCTCAAATGAACACGCCCTCCCGTTTCGGCGCCTTGGCAATCACCACGATTCCGGAATCGGTGACCAAGAACCGTTTGCGATCCTGTTCGAGATCGTAACCGATTACGTCGCCCTCCGCGATCGTCACGTTTTTGTCGATAATCGCCCGCCGGATCCGCGCATGGCGGCCGATATCGCAATAATCCATGATCACCGAATCGTCGATATCGCTGTACGAATGCACAAACACCGAACGGCCCAGCACCGAATTGCGCACCGAGCCGCCGGAAATGATGCAGCCTTCGGAAATCACCGAATGCAGCGCCTCGCCGCGCCGGCCATGCTCGTTGAAGACGAACTTCGCCGGAGGTTGATTGTAATAGGCCGTCCGCAGCGGCCAATAGGTGTTGTAGAGGTTCAGGTGGGGCCGTGCGTCGCGCAAGTCCATGTTAGCCTCATAATAGGCCTCCAGCGTCCCGACGTCGCGCCAGTAGCTGAGATTTTCCTCGGAATCGCCGCGGATTCGGTTGGCCATGAAATTATAGGCGTAAACCGGGGTGCGCTCGATCAGCGCCGGAATCAGGTCGCGACCGAAATCGTGATGGCTGTTGTGGTTTTGCGAATCCTCGATCAACGCCGTGCGCAGCACCTGCGGATCGAACAGATAATTGCCCATCGAGGCGAAGCATTTGCCGGGCGCGCCCGGCATCGCCCGCGGGGGCTGCTTGGGCTTTTCGTCGAAACCGATGACCCGCAGGCCCGAATCGACCTCCAGCACGCCGAACTGATCGGCCTCCTCGAGCGCCACCGGCAGGGCCGCCACGGAAACCGCCGCCTTGCGCTCCAGATGGAACTCGATCATCTGCGCAATGTCCATCCGATAAATATGATCGGCGCCAAAAACCGCCACCAGATCGGGCCGAAAATCGTCAATCAAATTCAAA
>DAHZDR010000040.1 GCA_027403435.1 Deltaproteobacteria bacterium | reverse complement strand
CTGAAGCTGACGGCGGCGACCGGCGTGGCGTTCGTCGCGCGCGCCGGCGGGGATAGCGCGATCGAGCCGGCGATAGCGGCGATAGCGATGACGTAAAGCGTTTTTTTCCTGCAAGGCATGGCTGCTCCCGCGGATAAATTGAGAATGATTCTCAATTTCTATCGCGATCGCGCCGCCGCGTCAAGTTCGCCTGAAATTGTCCCTGGAATTTGCCAATCCCGGCTGATCTCCGCCAGTTTTGACGGAAATAACCATGGCGCCTGGAGAATTTATCACCTTCGCCGCGCCGGCCGTCGCGTCAGACGAACGCCTGTGGCGCGTCGCCAAATTGGCATGACTCGACCTGACCGGGACCGCCGGATGCGTCAAGTGCTCCGCGACGGCGCATGGCGCGTCGCGCGACCGCCTCGCTGGGCCGTCGCGCGGTTCATGCAGAGCGATTGTGGGTTCAGGATTTTTCCGGACGGCGCGCGCCGCGCTGCGCAAGCCGCGCGCGATGGCGGCGGTTTTTCGCCGCATGCGCCGCATGCCCCACGGCGACATGACGATGGCGATGCGTCGAAACCTGATGGACTCGCGACGAGTGGACCGTTGTCCGGCGGCGATGGCGCAATCTGGACGATCGATGCGCGCTTACGCGATGCACGCGCCAATGGCGCCGATGGCGCGGCGCGAAGTCGGTCCGCACCACCGGCGGAGGCGGCGCTTCTTCATACTTGAGATTGGGGAAAATTCGATCCTCGTGCTCGTGGATATAGAGCGCGGCGAGAAATTCCGGATAATAGTTGCGCGTGGCGAAGCCAAAATGCGGCCCGTTGTATTCCTGCACGATCCGGCCGTAATCGCCGCCGAATTCCGACGAGGCCAGCTCCGTGCCGCCGGTGCCGTAATTGTACGCGGTGATCGCCAGCGGCCAGCTGCCCAGCGCGTCATAATTCGAGCGCAGCAATTCGGCGGCCGCGCGCGTCTCCGTGTCCGGATTCAGCCGATCGTCATGCCAGCGCGTAATCCTCATGTATTGCCGGCCGGTGCCGCGCGTGAACTGCCAGATGCCGACGGCGCCCGCGCTCGATTTGGCGCGGCTGTAAAAGCCCGACTCGACCGTCGCCAGCGTCACCAGTTCGGGCGGCAATCCGGACTGCCGGAAAATCCTTTCCATGGTCGGACGGTAATAACGGCTGCGCAACAGTCCCTGGCGGAAGCGATTGCGCAACCCCTGCTGCACCCGCAGATTCTGGGCGGCCAGCGCATACGCCGCCGGCGGCTCGCCCTTGAACATCTCGGCGACCTGCCGGTCCTCGATAGTCACCGGCGGCTGTCCCGAAGCGAGCCGATTCAGGATCGCGGCATATTTGGCCTTCAGGTAATCGTTGACGTAAGCGACCTCTTCGCGCGTCGGATCGCCCGCGCCCGGCAGATGCATCACCTGATAGACATGCTCGATGTTGGTGCGGTCATGAATGATGAAGTCGCGTTCGGAGTACGTCGAAAAAACGTCGATCCAGAACTTGACGTTGGGCTGAATCGCCTTGGGCTGCGGAAAGACCACTTCCGCCGCGGACGCCGCGAACGGCGCCGCGAATCCGATCGCCAGCACGCAGAGCGCGAATATAATCCAACCGTATCCGCCCCGCGGGCCCTTTGCTGGAATTCCGCTTGCCACTTTCCCCACCCCGCTATGCCGCTCAATACCCGCGGTTCTCCGACGGTATCAAGGCGCCCGCCGGACCCATTCGCCAAACGCCCACCATATCGATTAAAGACTTCCCCATGCAGAGTCAATGCTTTGGACGCGTTGGGGCCAGTGGTGTTCTGCCATGAGTTATTTATATCGCCAGCGGCTGGCGGCTGGCGCCATAATTCGTACATGTGCGCTT
>DAHZDR010000039.1 GCA_027403435.1 Deltaproteobacteria bacterium | reverse complement strand
TCAGCGGAATCGAAATCGCCGGTCCGTCCGCCGCGCGCGCCGCCGCCCGCGCGATCTCTCGGCTGGGTCCGCGCGCCGTCCTGATCAAGGGCGGCCATCCGCCGCGCGACGCCGCCGCCGCCGGATCGCGCCGCCTTGTCGATCTGCTCTTCGACGGCCGCGCGTTTACCGAATTCTCCGTGCCGCGAGCGCCCGGCGCCGGCGCGCATGGCACGGGATGCGCCTTTTCCGCCGCGATCGCCGCCGGCCTGGCCCGCGGGATGGCGCTTGACGAGGCGATTGCCGCGGCCCAGCGCTATCTCGGCCGCGCCTTGCGCGCCGCCTATCGCCTCGCGCCGGCGGGCCGTCCGCTGCTTGCTCATGGCGTGCGGCCGTGACGCCGGCCTGACGGCGACAATTCCGCTTATCCGATCAGCTCTTTCAGGGCGGCGTGGAAGTTATGGCTCCGTTCGGCGCCGCCGCCCAGCTTGATCAGCGCGTAGCGCTCGTCCGCGTCCAGCCGCGCCCACTCGGCGGCGCCGAAGGCCACGCCCGCGGCGCGCGCGTTTTCGACCAGCCGCGCCGGCGGCGCGGCTGGCGGATCGGCCGCGTTGATCTCTTCGGCGGGCAACGCCTTGATCGCTCCCGCCGCGCGCGCCGCGCACGCGCCCTCGATAAATTCGCGCAGCGCGCCGCGTTCCTCCGCGTCGCCGGCCGGCAGATGGCATACCGCCGCGCGTTCGTGACGCGCCAGCGCCTGCCATTGCTTGAGGCTGATCTTCACCCCCGCCCGATCGAGCTTGCGCCGCACCGCCATCGGCACGCACGCCAGGCTTTGATGCATTTCATCCTCGAATCCGAAGCGGCGAATCATTTTCCAACCTCGCTTGCGTCCAAATTTACGCGCGCGGCGGCGCGCCGCCCGCGGCAGCCCGTAGTGTAGCATCGCGGCGCGTCCGCGGATGCAATCGGCGGCGCCTCTTGACCGACAACGCCACATGGACGACGCTCGTATTTGGATGTTCGCGCGACCTTACCACGCGCTGTGCCCGGAGTGAGGGCGCGCGCGCCGATACGGTCGGCGGACGTAAACCGCGGAGTCGCGATGGATTCTTCCGAAACCTGGGATAAGGACGCGGTCGCCGCGATCGTCGCCGCGCTCAAACCCGCGCCGGGCGCGCTGATGCGTATCCTGCGCCGCGTGCAGGACGAACTCGGATGGGTTCCGCCGCCGGCGTTGCCGATGATCGCGCACGAACTCAATTTGTCCCGCGCCGAAGTTCACGGCGTCGCCACCTTTTACCATGATTTCCGCCATGCTCCCCCCGGCCGCAACGTGATTCGTCTCTGCCGCGCCGAATCCTGCCAGGCGCTCGGCGCCGAGGCGCTCGCCGACCATGTCCGCGCCCGGCTCGGCGTCGGTTTCGGCGAGACCTCCGCCGACCGCGCGTTTACGCTTGAGCCGGTTTATTGTCTGGGCAATTGCGCTTGCTCGCCGGCCGGCGTGATCAACGGCAATCCGCTCGGCCGCCTGACCCCCGCGCGTTTCGACGACGCGCTCGAACGGTTGCTCCGCCGATGACGCCGACGCTGGCCACGATCTTCGTGCCGCGCGATTCCGGCGCACTCTCGCTCGGCGCCGACCGCGTCGCCGCCGCGATCGCCGCCGAGGCCGCCCGCCGCGCCATCGCTATCGAGTTGGTGCGCAACGGCTCGCGCGGGCTTTACTGGCTCGAGCCGATGGTTGAAGTCGCGACCGCCGGCGGCGCGCGCGTCGCCTATGGTCCGGTCGGCTCCGCCGACGTTCCGTCGCTGTTCGACGCGGTCTTTCTGACGAACGACCCGGCGGCCCATCCGCTGGCGCAAGGTCCGGTGGAGCAAATCCCCTATCTGGCCCGCCAGCGCCGGATGGTCTTTGCCCGGATGGGCGTGACCGATCCGCTCGCGCTCGACGACTATATCACCCACGGCGGATTCCGTGGACTTGCGCGCGCCCTGGAGCTGTCGGGCGCGGCGATCGTCGCGGAAATCACGCGGGCCAATCTGCGCGGCCGCGGCGGCGCCGCTTTTCCCGCCGGAATCAAGTGGAAAACCACGCTCGAACAGGCCGATCCGGTCAAATATGTCGTCTGCAACGCCGATGAGGGCGATTCCGGCAGTTTCGCCGATCGGATGCTGATGGAGGGCGATCCGTTCCTGCTGATCGAAGGCCTGGCGATCGCCGGACTGGCGGTGGGCGCCGTGCAGGGCTTCATCTACCTGCGTTCCGAATATCCGCACGCCTTGCGCACGCTGACCGCCGCGATCGCGACCGCCCGCGAGCGCGGCTACCTTGGATCCAGCGTATGCGGCGGCGGGCGCGCGTTCGATCTCGAGATCGTCGTCGGCGCCGGCTCCTATATCTGCGGCGAAGAGACCGCGATGCTCGAGAGCCTCGAAGGCAAGCGCGGAATGGTCCGATTTAAGCCGCCGGTGCCCGCCGTCGCCGGGCTGTTTGGCCGTCCCACGGTGGTCAACAACGTCGTCACGCTGGCCTCGGTTCCCGCGATTCTCGAACATGGCGGCGAGGCGTACAATCAGCTTGGAATCGGCCGTTCGCGCGGCACGATTCCGCTGCAACTGGCCGGCAACGTCGCGCGTCCCGGGCTGGTCGAAGCGCCCTTTGGCCTCACCCTGCGCGAGTTGATCCATGACTTCGGCGGCGGCACGCGCAGCGGCCGGCCGTTGCGCGCGGTGCAGGTCGGCGGTCCGCTCGGCGCCTATTTTCCGGCCGCGATGCTCGACTTGCCGATCGATTACGAAGCCATGGCCGAGGCTGGAGGATTGCTCGGCCACGGCGGCGTGGTGGTCTTCGACGACACCGTCGATCTGGCGCGGATGGCGCGTTACGCGATGGAATTTTGCGCGCTCGAATCATGCGGCAAATGCACGCCCTGCCGAATCGGTTCGACCCGCGGCGCCGAACTGCTCGACCGCGTGATTCGCGCCCGCGGCGACGGCGCCAATCTGCAACTTTTACGTGAACTTTGCGACACCATGGCGGCCGGTTCGCTGTGCGCGTTGGGCGGACTCACGCCGACGCCGGTGTTGAGCGCGCTCAAGCATTTCCCCGAGGATTTCGGCTTGGCCGCGGCGCCAACTTGAGGCTCGCCGCAACGGAGAATTATCGTGCTCGCAATCGACGATCAGGATTTTGGCGCTCCGGCGCGCGACTCGGCGCAAGCCGTCACGCTGACGATCGACGGCCGGGAAATCACCGTTCCCGCCGGCACGGCGCTGATTCGCGCCGCCGCGCTCGCCGGAACCGCGATTCCCAAACTTTGCGCCACCGATTCGCTCGAACCCTTCGGCTCCTGCCGCCTCTGCCTGGTCGAAATCGAAGGCCGCAAGGGCTTTCCCGCCTCCTGCACCACGCCCGCCGAATCCGGCCTGACGGTGCGCACGCAATCCGCGGCGCTCGGCCGGCTGCGCCGCAACGTCATGGAACTCTACATGTCGGACCATCCGCTCGACCCCTTTGAATGCAAGGCGGGCGGCGCGTGCGAACTGCATCGGATGGCCGCTGCGGTCGGACTGCAAGAGGTCCGTTATCCGCGCGACGGCGAAAACCATCTCGCGCTGAAGTCCGACGATTCCAATCCTTATTTCACCTTCGATCCCGCGCGCTGCATCCTGTGCTCGCGATGCGTGCGGGCGTGCGACGAGATTCAGGGAACGTTCGCGCTGACGATCGAGGGCCGCGGCTTCGCCTCGCAAATGACGCCCGGCCAGCACGAGCGTTACCTCGATTCCGAATGCGTCTCCTGCGGCGCCTGCGTGCAGGCCTGTCCGACCGACGCGCTGATGGAAAAAACCCTGCTCGAACGCGGCCGCGCCGACCGCGCCGTGGTCACCACCTGCGGCTATTGCGGCGTCGGATGCTCGTTCAAGGCGGAGTTGCGCGGCGACCAGATCGTGCGGATGGTCCCGAACAAAAACGGCCTGCCGAACCACGGCCATTCGTGCGTCAAGGGACGCTTCGCCTGGGGCTACGCGACCCATCCCGACCGCGTGCGCCGGCCGCTGATCCGCCAGCGAATCAGCGACCCGTGGCGCGAAGTCTCATGGGACGAAGCGATCGCTTACGCCGCGTCCGAACTCAAGCGGGTCCAGCGGCAATACGGCCGCGGCGCGCTCGGCGGAATCACCTCCTCGCGATGCACCAACGAGGAAGCCTACCTGGTCCAGAAACTGGTGCGCGCGGCGTTCGGCAACAATAACGTCGATACCTGCGCCCGCGTATGCCATTCGCCGACCGGCTACGGCCTGAAAACCGCTTTCGGCACGCCGGCCGGCACGCAGGATTTCGCTTCGGTCGATCAGGCCGACGTGGTCGTGGTGATTGGCGCCAACCCCACCGAGGGCCATCCGGTGTTCGCCTCGATCATGCAGCGCCGGCTGCGCGCGGGCGCGCGGCTGATCGTCGCCGATCCGCGCGCGATCGCACTGGTGCGGATGCCGCACGTCGCGGCCGACTACTTCTTGCAGCTCACGCCCGGAACCAACGTCGCGTTGCTGAATGCGCTGGCGCATGTGATCGTCGCCGAGGGTCTCGCCGACGCGGCTTTCGTCGCCGCGCGCTGCGATCCCGGCGAGTACGCCCGCTGGCGCGAATTTATCCTCGCCGAGCGCAATTCGCCCGAGATGGCCGCGCGCGTCACCGGCGTGCCGGCGGAAACTATCCGCGGCGCCGCGCGGCTTTACGCCAAAGGCCCCAATTCCGCAATCTATTACGGTCTTGGCGTCACTGAGCATGCGCAGGGCAGCACGGCGGTGCTCGCGATGGCGAATCTGGCGATGGCCGCCGGGATGCTTGGCCGCGCCGGCGTCGGCGTCAATCCGCTGCGCGGCCAGAACAACGTCCAGGGTTCCAACGATGTCGGCTCCTTTCCGCATGAATTGACCGGCTATCGCCACGTTTCCGATCCCGCGCTGCGCGCCCAATTCGAAAGAGAGTGGGGCGTTACGCTCGATCCCGAGCCGGGCCTGCGCATCCCGAACATGTTCGACGCCGCGCTCGACGGCAGCTTCAAGGGGCTGTACATCGAAGGCGAGGATATCGCGCAGTCCGATCCGAATTCGCAGCACGTCGCCGCCGCGCTCGCCGCGATGGAGATCGTTATCGTTCAGGATATTTTCTTCAACGAAACCGCAAAATACGCGCACGTCTTCCTGCCGGGATCGTCGTTCCTGGAAAAGAACGGCACCTTCACCAACGCTGAACGGCGGATTTCACGAGTGCGCAAGGTGACGCCGCCGCTGGCCGGCAAGGAGGACTGGGAAGTGACGTGCGCGCTGGCCGAGGCGCTTGGCTATCCGATGCGTTATGCGCATCCGGCGGAAATCATGGACGAGATTGCGCGGTTGACGCCCACTTTCGCCGGCGTCAGCTACGAAAAGCTCGACCGCCTCGGTTCGGTCCAATGGCCCTGCAACGATGCGGCGCCGGCCGGCACGCCGGTGATGCACGTCGGCGAATTAGTGCGCGGCTGCGGCCGCTTTCTGCCCACCGAATACGTTCCCACGCCCGAACGGACGGGTCCGCGCTACCCGCTAATCCTGACCACGGGGCGAATTCTTACGCAATACAACGTCGGCACCCAGACGCGCCGCACCGGCAACGTCGCCTGGCATGCGGAGGACCGTCTGGAAATCCATCCGCATGACGCCGAGCAGCGCGGCGTCCGGGACGGCGACTGGGTCGAAGTGACGAGTCGCGCCGGAGCGATTGCGCTGCGCGCGACAATCACGGATCGGGTCGCGCCGGGCGTCGTCTATACCACGTTTCATCATCCCGAGACGGGCGTCAACGTCGTGACGACAGAAAATTCCGACTGGGCGACCAATTGTCCCGAATATAAGGTTACCGCCGTGCAGGTGATGCCGACGGCGCGCCGTCCCGAGCGCCTGCCCGCCGACCGCGTGATCCACGCCGCCACGACCTGACCAAGCCGCGGCGCTCCACGGCATTCACGCCAAACAACCGGGCCGCCGCCCACGGATGACGGTCCTGTGCGGC
>DAHZDR010000328.1 GCA_027403435.1 Deltaproteobacteria bacterium | reverse complement strand
TTGACCCCGCGCGCCGCCATCCACGGCACGAATTCGCGATCGTGTTCGAGATGCGCGGCGAAGCGCTCCGGCCGTTCGTAATGCCATGTCATGATATCGGAGATGAACGCCCGCCGGGCGAACGCGGGAGCGGTGGCGCGCGGCGAAACCGCGAACAGCCGTGCGGGATCGATTCGCGGCAGGCGCGCGGGCCGGCCGACGGGAAGCGCCGCGCCAAGCCGTTCGAGATACTCCCAGGCCGCGTGCAGGAGATTGGCGCCGGGCGGCGCCGAAAGTTCGATTTGGCCGCGATCCGCCAGTTCGCGCGGCGGCGCGATGCGCAATGCATCATGCGGCAGGTCCGCGTGAGCGGTCGCCGCGCACGGCCGGCCGAGCATCGTGGCGAGCGCGTTCGCAAGGTCGTTTGCGGCCGTCGCGGCAATTTCGTCCGCGGCGGCCGAATAATGCACATCGAAACGCGCCGGACCGTCCGCCCGCCCCTCGTTCGCCGCCGTTTTGCCCGTCATGGCGCAATGATACCATCGGGGACAACGCCGACGCGCACCTCCGCCAACGGCCCAATCAACAGGAAACGCATGCCGAATCCGCGGGAAATCCTCAACGAACTAAAGAACATCAAATACCCCGGCTTCAGCCGCGATATCGTCTCCTTCGGGATGATCAAGGATATCGAGGTGGCGGACGCCGGGGTCTCCGTGATTCTGATCGCGCCGGCGGCGAGTCCGGAGGTGATCAACGAAATCGCCGGGGAGATTCGCCGGACGGTCGCCGCGATGCCGGGCGCGCCGGCGGTGAATCTCCAGATCGAGCAGGCGCCGCCGCCGCACGTCGCCCAGACGCCGGCGCGCCGGCCGATTCCCGGCGTCAAGCACATTATCGCCGTCGCGAGCGGCAAGGGCGGCGTCGGCAAATCGACGGTCGCGGTGAATCTGACGCTGGCGATGCGGGCGCTCGGATGGCGCGTCGGATTGATGGACGCCGACGTGTACGGACCCAGCGTCGCGATGATGGTGGGCGCGCAGGAACGCGCCGGACTCACCGCGGAGCGCCGGATCCTCCCGCTCGAACGCTTCGGCATCCGCTACATCTCGATGGCGATGTTTATCGCGGACGACACGCCGATTATCTGGCGCGGTCCGATGGTGGCGAAGCTCGAAAGCGAATTTCTGTTCAACGTCGAATGGGGCGAACTGGATTGCCTGGCGCTCGATTTGCCGCCGGGCACCGGCGACGCCCAGCTCACGATCACGCAGCGGGTCGCGCTCGACGGCGGCGTGATCGTGACGACGCCGCAGGAGATCGCGCTGCTTGACGTCAAGCGCGGCGTGGCGATGTTCAAGGAAGTCGCGGTTCCGGTGCTCGGCGTGATCGAGAACATGAGCTACCACTTGTGCGGCAAATGCGGCCGGCGCCACGAAATTTTCGCGCACGGCGGCGGCCAGCGCTTCGCCCAATCCCTGGGCGTGCCGTTTCTGGGCGAACTGCCGATCACGCGCGAGCTGCGCGAGGGCGGCGACCGCGCGCGGCCGATCGTCGCGGTCCATCCGGACCATCCGGTGAGCGACGCGTTCAAAGCGGTGGCGGCCAATGTCATCGCGCAGCTGACGCGCGGCGCGCGGACGGCGGATTGACGATGGCCGCGCGGCCGACCATCTCGCTGATCGTCATCACGCGCGACGAGGAACGGCTGATCGGGCAGTGCCTCAAAAGCGCGTCGTTCTGCGACGAACTGGTGGTGGTCGATTCGCATTCGAGCGATCGCACGGTGGAAATCGCGCGCTCGCTCGGCGCCGTGACGATCGCGCGCGACTTCACCAATTACGTCCAGCAGAAGCAGCTTGCGCTCGACCACGCGACCTCGGAATGGGTGCTGCTGCTCGACGCCGACGAGCAGGCGACCGACGACCTGGGCAGGGAAATCCGCGCGGCGATTGCGGCGCCCGGCGCGCCCGACGGATTCCGTATCCGCCGCGTGCTGTACCATCTCGGGCATTACTACACGCGGCCAATTTACCGCGATCGGCCGGTCCGGCTGTTTCGCCGCGCGCTGGGGCATATCGGCGGCGTCGATCCGCACGACAAGGTGGTCGTCAATGGCCGCGTCGGGCGGCTGGCGGCGCCGATTTTACATTTCAGCTATCGCGATATCGCCGACCACGTCGCGACGATCAACCGCTTCAGCACGCGCGGCGCGGCGGAAATCGAGCCGTCAGCGGGCGCCGCGATACGGATGTTCACGCATGCGGCGTGGCGCTTCTTCAACTTCTATATCCTGCGCGGCGGCTTCCTTGACGGCGGGCGCGGACTCTACGCCGCGATGACGGCGGCGTTCTACGTGTTTCTCAAGTACGCCAAGGTTTACGAGCGCCGCCTGCGCACGCTCCATCCACGCTGATCCGGCGGCGCGCGGGCGGCGGCGGGATTTTCCACCCGCGCTTTGATAATCTGCGAGCGCCGCCATGAAGCGCCTTCGGGGTTACATCCGTCTTTACTGGCCGCGCTACGCCTTCGGCGGCGCGTGCACGATCGCAACCGCGATTCTGCTGACCCTCATCCCGCGCCTGAGCGGCGAGGCGGTCAACGCGATCACCCGCGCCGATTACCCGCGTTTGGTCCGCCTGACCGAAGAGATAATCGCGGCGGCGCTGATGATGGGAATCGCGCGCTGGTTTTCGCGCTTCGTAATTTTCAATTGCGCACGCGACATCGAATACAATTTGCGCAACGACCTGTTCGCCCATCTCTGCCGCCTCGACGCCGGCTTTTACCAGCGGCTCAAAACCGGCGACCTGATGTCCCGCATGATCAACGACCTCGGCGCCGTGCGCATGATGGTCGGAATCGGCGTGCTCAGCTTCACCAACACTCCCGTCACCTTCGGCTTCGCCCTCGCCTTCATGCTGGCGTTGAGTCCGCGCCTGACCTGCGCCGCGATGATTCCGTACGGCGCGCTGTTCTTCGAAATTCGCTGGCTGACGCGCACCCTGATGGCGCGCAGCCTGGGGGTGCAGGAGGGTCTCGCCGCGATCGGCGCCAAGGTCCAGGAAAGCCTCTCCGGCATCCACGTGGTCAAGGCCTATTCGCTCGAAGACCACGAAGCCGGGCGCTTCCGCGCGGTCAATGACGAATACAACGAGCAGGGCCTGGCGCTGGCTCGCGTGCGCGGCGCGATGATGCCGATGATCAAGGGCACGGTCGGCGCGTCGGTGATGATCGTCCTGATTTACGGCGGAACGCTGGTGCGGGCGCGGCTTATCTCGCTCGGCGATATCGTCGCCTTCATGGGCTTTCTCGGCCAACTCGCCTGGCCAACGGTCTCGTTCGGCTGGACGCTTTCGATATACCAGCGCGGGCGCGCCGCCATGAAGCGGCTCGAAGAAATCTTCAGCGCCACGCCCACGCCGTCGCTGGCGGGCGCGGAAACGCGGCTCGAAATCGACGGCGCGGTCGAATGGCGCAACGTGTCGTTCAGCTACTTCGGCGACCGCGACGAAGCCGCGGCGAACGACGACTCCGCGGCGAACGGAACCGGCGGCGCCCGCGCGGACGCCAACTGGGCGCTCTGCGACATCAACGTTCATGTGCCGACCGGATCCAAGCTCGCGATCGTCGGCCGC